>CAZXWB010000224.1:0-3445 GCA_964644395.1 uncultured Hyphomonadaceae bacterium
TCGACGGCCTGGTCGGGGCTCTCGAACTCGAAATAGACCCAGAGGAAATCGCGGTCGGTCTCGTGACCGACATAGTCGAGCCCGACCGGCGCCTCGCGTCCCTCCAGACTGAACTGTCGCGCGATGCGTTCGCGCACGCGCCGGTCGCGTTCCGCACTGTCGTAGAAGTCCGTCGGCGCGATGCCCTCGCTGATCAGCTGCGCCTCCAGATCATGCAGCGAGAGCCGGTGCACCACTTCCCACAGGCTGGTGCGGGGATTGGGGGTGATCTCGGTGATCGGCACGCCGACGCGGTGGGCACCGGCCGGCGCGGCCAGTGCGACGATCGCCACCGCGCCCGCCAGCAGGGACCTAGCCGTCATCCTCGTCCCCGGCGTCTTCGGTTTCCGGCTTGGCGTCGCCGTCCTCGCCACCACCATCATCCTCGGTCGCCGGGTCGGCACCGCCCGCTTCTTCCGGCTCCGCCTCAGTGGTTTCGGGCGCTGCGGCGTCGGTGTCGGGTATTGCGGCATCGGCTTCAGCGGGCCCGGCCTCAACGGTCGCCCCGTCGGTTTCGGTGGCTTCGGCCTCTGCCGGCTCGACCTTGGACCATTCCAGCGAACCGGGCTCGACCTTCATTTCCATGCGCTCCATGAGCGACTTCTGGCGCTCGCGCTTGAAGGCCTCCACGCGGGTCGGTTCGATGCGTTGCGGGAAATAGTTGTTCGAACGGTCAGCGTCGGCCGTCTCCCAGCGCGGATCGAGCTCAACCGAGACAATCTCGTCGTCCACTACCAGTCGGCGGGTCAGCGTCTTCGGGCTGCGCCGCCAGATCTCGGCGGGGAAGCGCATGATCTCGCTCTCGCCGGAGGCATAGGTCACCTTCAGGATGATGGGCATGACAAGGCCGCCATGATTGGTGAAGGTCACGTCATAGTATTTCAGGCCGGCCTCGAGGACTTCACGCTCCCAGTCCTCAAGCGCCTCGAAAGCCTTCTCCCGCGCTTCGATATCGGACTCCGTCGCTGTGAATTCGTCAAATTCGTCGTAGAAATCCAGCAGCGACGGGTCGGCCTCCACGGCCTTCTCGATGTCCTCATTGTTCTCATCGGTCATCGAGCGGGGCTCTTCAGCGCGCTTCCGTCGGGCATATTCGGCCTCGGCCTTGGCATCATAGGACTTGATCTCCACGGCAACCACGCTGTCCACGGAGATATCGACATGGTCGGTGGAGTAGAACCAGCCGCGCCAGAACCAGTCGAGATCGGTGCCCGAGGCCTCTTCCATCGTGCGGAAGAAGTCCGACGGTGTCGGCCGCTTGAATTTCCAGCGCTGGGCATACTCCCGGAACGCCCGGTCGAAGGCCTCGCGGCCCAGAATGGTCTCGCGCAGCACCACAAGCGCGGTCGCCGGTTTGCCGTAGGCGTTGTTGCCGAATTGGAGCACCGAGTCCGACTGGGTCATGATCGGCACCTGGTTCTGACTGACCATGTAGGAGATCATGTTGCGCGGCTCCCCCCGGCGGGAGGGGAAGTCCTCGTCCCATTCCTGTTCGGCGACAAATTGCAGGAAGGTGTTCAGCCCCTCATCCATCCAGGTCCACTGGCGCTCGTCGGAATTGACCACCATGGGGAAATAGATGTGGCCGATCTCGTGGATGATCACGCCGATCAGGAAGCGCTTGGTGCCCAGCGAATAGGTCAGATTGCCGTCGTCATCCTTGTAGGGGCGCGGGCCATTGAAGGTGATCATGGGATATTCCATGCCGCCCACGGGGCCGTTCACGGACTGGGCGGTGGGATAGGGATAGGCGAAGGAATAGCGCGAATAGACGTCGATCGTATGGGCGATGGTCTTGGTGGAATAGGCCGACCAGAGCGGCTCGGCCTCCTTCGGGAAGAAGCTCATGGCGAGCACGTCCTGGCCGCCGCTGTCCTCCTGCTCGACATTCATGGCGTCCCAGATAAACTTGCGCGATGACGCCCAAGCGAAGTCGCGGACATTCTCCGCCTCGAAGATCCAGATCTCGGTGTCTTCGGCCACGGTATTCTCGTTCTCCGCCGCCTCTTCCGGCGTCACGATGTACATCGGCGCATCGGCGTCGCGGGCGTCTATGTACCGGCGGAACTGGCGCGAGGAGAGCACCCGGCGCGGGTTCTGCAGCACGCCTGTAGCGGAGACCACATGGTCTTCCGGCACGGTCAGTTCCACACGGTAATCGCCGAACTCCAGGGCGAATTCCCCGCGTCCGAGGAAGGCCTTGTTGTGCCAGCCCTCATAGTCGGAATAGGCATGCAGGCGTGGAAACCACTGGGCGGCGAGGAAGATGCAGTTTCCGTCTTCGCCCTCATCGGTGAAGCACTCATAGCCCGCCCGGCCACCGAGCACTCGGGTCTCGATGATATTGTTTTCGAAATCGAGCGAGAATTCCAACGTCGCCCCGGGCTTGAGCGGCCGCGGCAGGTCCACGCGCATATTCGTGTCAATGATGGTGTAATCGAGCGTGTCACCGTCGCCATCGACAACATTGGAGATCTCGTAGCCGCCCTCGAAATCCTTCAGGCGCAGGTCGCGGCGCATGCCCGCCAGAGACACCTGGCCGGGGGACACCGTGCGGGTCATGTTGTCCATGCTGTCGGCACGGAACCGGTTCTGGTCGAGCTGGAGCCAGAGATAGAGCAGCGTGTGCGGCGAGTTGTTGGTGTAGGTGATGGATTGGGTGCCGCTGAGGCGCTTGCCGGCCTCGTCGAGGGTGACCGCGATCTCGTAATCGACCTCCTGCTGCCAATAGCCCGGCCCGGGCGCACCGGAGGCCAGGCGCTCAACGGTTGGCGTCGGCCAGGCCTCAGCCTCAAGCTGGCGGAACTTGTCTTCGAAGTCGCCCTTTGTCTGGCGGATGGTCTGCGCGTTTGCGGCGGTCAGGCCGGCAAGAATGAGAGCGGCAAGCAGGAAACGGTGCATGATTTCTCCCCGGAGGTTTGGGCGTCACCTTAGGCTTGCAGCCCGAAGTGAAAACCCCCTTTCCCCGGAGAGGCGATTTCAACGCGAATCAGATGTGAATGACGCGATCCTGGCTGTCGAGCACCGCCTCATGCATCATCTCCGAGAGCGTCGGGTGCGGGAAAATGGTGTGCATGAGGGTTTCTTCCGTCAGTTCACCTTCCCGCGCGATGACATAGCCCTGGATGAGCTCGGTGACCTCAGCGCCGATCATGTGGGCGCCAAGGAGCTCGCCCGTCTCGGCGTCGAAGATGGTCTTGACCATGCCATCACCCGCACCAAGGGCGATGGCCTTGCCATTTCCGATGAAGGGAAACCGGCCGACCTTGATCTTGCGCCCGCTCGCCTTTGCCTTCTCCTCGGTCAGGCCGACGCTGGCGACCTGGGGATGGGAATAGGTGCAGCCCGGCACGTTCGAGGCGTCGAAGGGATGGCCGTCGCCCTTGCCGGCGATCTTCTCCACGCA
>CAZXWB010000225.1:0-3440 GCA_964644395.1 uncultured Hyphomonadaceae bacterium
GCGCCAGTTTTGCACATGCCTTTTGCCGAAAATTCATTCTGACCGGCTAGTCTTGCCGTTCAGAGAAGGGGCCGGGCATGGGCTTTGAATGGGACGACAACATCAGGACGGGCTTCCGCCGCGAAACCGTGATGGCGCGCCACGACCTGCACATGCGCGACAGTTTCACTGATGACGGGCTCGCCGATGTGCTTGACCGTTATCCGCGCGAACGCCTCGGCATCTTCAGCTTCCCGCCCCATTCCGAAGGTCGCGTGAAAGCGCGCCATGGCCGGGCGCCGGACCTCAGCGGCGCCGACCTCGTCGAAGCGGTAAAGACCGGAGCGATCTGGCTGAACCTGCGCGCCGCCAGCGACCATCTGCCAGAATTTGCCGACATGGCCGGGGAAATTTTCGGCAGCCTGTCGGCGGCCACGGGGCAGAAAGTCCTGAAGCCCGATGTCGGCGTGCTGATCTCCTCGCCGGGCATCCATGTCCATTATCACCTCGACGTTCCCGTCGTGACCCTCGTTCAGATCCGCGGCGATAAGACCCTGCACCTCTATCCCGCGCGCGAGCCCTTCGCCTCCGACAGCCAGATCGAATCCATCGTCCTGCGCGAAAATGAGGAAGAGGTCGATTTCTGCGACAATTTCGAGGCCGCGGCCACGCAGATCACCCTGCAACCCGGCATGGCGCTGACCTGGCCCCAGAATGCCCCCCACCGGGTGCAGAATGGCGAGATGATGAATGTCTCGCTGTCGTGCGAATTCATGACCCTGCCCGCGCTGGTGCGGGCCAATGCCCTTTTCGCCAACGGCCTGATCCGCCGGCGCCTGGGTGGGACACCGAAACTGCCAAGCCGCGTGGGCCCCTCTGTCGTGGCCAGGGCCGGCCTCGCCCGCGCGATGAAACTCTTCCACAAGACCCCGGAAAGGGGCCCGACCCCGATCAGTTTCGAACTCGCCGCCGACGGCACCCTGCGCGACATCGCCGACGATCGGCCGGCCACGCGCTGATATGGTCAGCGTCACACTCCAGACCACGCTCACCGAAGGTGACGCCGAGGCCTGGCGTGCCCTGTGCGCAACCCATACCGACTACGCCTCCCCCCTGCTCGGGCCGGACTTTGCCCGCCTGGTGGCCGGGATCCGCCCGGATGTGCGCCACTGGCTGGTACATGAGGGCGACACGCTGGTGGCGGCCATGGCCGTGCACCTGCGCCCGGGCGGCCTTGCCCGGCCCGCGGGCGCGCCCTTCGCCGATACCGCAGGCCCGGTGCTGGCGCCCGGATTTGTGCCGGACCTGCCGGACCTGATCCGCCGCGCGGGGCTCGCCGCCTACCGGGCCGATGCCGTCGCCGACCCCCACGGCGTGCTGGAAGGGCCGGGCATCGAGGAGGGCGAAGCGTCCTGGTTGATTCAGCCCGGTGAACGCGCGCCGGATGACTATCTCGAGGCCTGCCGTGCGGCCAATCCGAAGCGGATGAAGAATTTCCGCCGACTCATGCGCCGCCTCGACGAAGCCCATGGCCCCATCGCACTCGTTCATGGTCCGCCGGAGCCCGTGGCCCTGTCCAACCTTCTGGCCTGGAAGTCTGCCCAGTTTCGCGAGACCGGGAAGCTGGACGTGGTGTCAGCCGCCAACAGCGCCCGCGTGCTGAACGCGACGGCGCGGGCAAGCGGGCCGGGAGCGGAGGGTTTCATGGTGGCCCTGATGGCGGAGGGGCGCCTCTATGCCGGCCATTTCGGCGTGCGCAGCGGGCGCCATTTCCATCCCTGGATCTCGGCCTATGACACTTCGCTGGCCGAGTATGGCCCCGGTGTGCTACTGCTCAAGCAGGTCATCGAGCATATGGGCGACATGGGCCTCGATAGCTACAGCCTGGCCGGCGGCCATGACCACTACAAGAAGTATTTCGCCCTCGACACGCGCCCGACCCGGCGCGTGAACATCACCGGCGCCGGCCCGGGCGGTCGGTTCCAGGCGGCGACGGCAGGCCTCTGGAATTCGATCGGCGCGCGCCGTGAGACCTCGCTGGCCGGTCGCCTGCAGCGGCGGCTTGACCACATCGCGGTATGCGAGCCGACCACCACCGGCCGGATCGCCGCCTTTGTCGATGCCCTGAAAAACCGGGGCTGATCAGGCCTTTCCAGCCGACCGCTTCGCCGGCTTGGCCTTGCCCGCCGCCGCGCCGCGGGGGCCGAGCTTCGACACCGTCGCCGGATCGGGCGTTTTCGGCTTGAACCGGCACAGATCGCGGATCGAACAGGTCCAGCATTTCGGCGTCCGCGCCAGGCAGGTGTAGCGCCCATGCAGGATGAGCCAGTGGTGCGCGCCGCGCTTGTATTCAGCCGGCGTAACGGCCTCCAGGCCCTCCTCTACCGCGTCCGGTGTCTTGCCCGGCGCGAGGCCCGTTCGGTTCGCCACGCGGAAGATATGGGTGTCCACGGCAATGGTGGGTTCGCCGAAGGCCTCGTTGAGGACGACATTGGCTGTCTTGCGACCGACACCCGGCAGCCTGACCAGTTCCTCCCGCGTGCGCGGCACCTCGCCGGCGAATTCATCCATGATCATCTGCGACAGCGCGATCACATTCTTCGCCTTGTTGCGCCAAAGCCCGATCGTCCTGATGTGCTCGGCCACGCCGTCCTCGCCGAGCGTCAGCATCTTCTCCGGCGTGTCGGCAACGGCAAAGAGCTTCTCCGTCGCCTTGTTGACGCCGACATCGGTGGCCTGGGCCGACAGCGCCACGGCCACCACCAGCGTAAAGGGATTGATGTATGCGAGCTCGGTGCGCGGTGCCGGGCGCTCGGCGGCGAGGATCTCGAACAGTTCGCCGGCCTTCGCCCTGGAGAAGCGGCGCGGGCGCGGCTTTCGTTTCGGCTTTGCGCCGGACTTTGGGGGTGCAGATGGAGTGCCCATGACTGCGACATAAACTCTCCCACCTTGGCCGTCCAACTCGCCTGCGTATAATCACCTATATGACGCGCCAGTCGCTTCCCGACGCCACGGTGTTCATGGACGCCCGGCTGACACCGAACCGCTCGCTCAGCGACCGGGCGTTCTGGACGACGGTATTCGTTGCCATCGGGCTGTCCATGATTGGCAGTCTATATTTCCTTCAGGCGGGCGCCCTGCCGGTGATCGGCTTTTTCGGGCTTGATGCGGCCCTCTTGATCGGCGCGCTCTGGCTCTCGCGGCGTGACCAGCGCCAGGAGACCCAGATCCGGGTCACGCGCGACAGTGTCGATTTGTGCCACAGTGATGGCCGCGGCGGTGTGAAGACCGCGAGCCTGCCCACCGCCTTCGCCCGGGTCGAGCTTGACCGCCCCGTGCGGCCAACCAGCTGGCTGCGGCTCTGCCTGTCGGACAAGACCTATGTGGTGGGCCGGTTCCTGACGCCAGAGGAGCGCGAGGAACTGGCCGATGCGCTGGAAGGCGCGATCCGCCGGGCGCGG
>CAZXWB010000226.1:0-3437 GCA_964644395.1 uncultured Hyphomonadaceae bacterium
AGGCCCGCGCCACGAGTATCGCCGAATTGGTGCGGCTCGCCTTCATGGCGAAGGGCGCTGAAATTTAACCTGCCACGCGCTCGTGCCGACCGCGCTCAGCCCAGTCTCGTCCGGCAGCCCGGTGGAGGCGTCCCGGGTCACTGACCCTGAAACGGTCGGGACGCGGCAGCGCGATGATCTCCCGCTGTTTCAGCCGGTTCAGCATGCGGCTGACGGTTTCAAGCGTCAGGCCCAGATAGTCAGCCATGTCGCAACGGCTCATGGGGATGGGGGTGTGGCCGTCAACCAGCTGCGGGAACCGGGCCTCAAGGAAGAGCACGAAGTCAGCGACGCGTTCCTGCGCCGACCGGCAGGCGAGAAGGGTCGCCTGGCGGCGGGCATCGGCCGCAGCCCTGTCAATCTCGCGAAATACACTGGCGCGGAAACCGGCATCCTCAAGCAACTCACGCTCGAAGGCGGCGCGACCGGTATAGGCTGTCACGACATGGTCCAGCGCCTGGGCGCTGGTCGGGCTCCGGGCCGAGAGGCAGAGCGAGACATAGTCTCCGGGTCCGGCGAAGGCCTCGATCTGGCGGTGACCGTCTGCGGTCACGCGGTAGACGGTCACTGTACCCGACACGATCCGGTGAATGCCGCGTTCGGGATCGCCCTGATGGAAAAGGTGCTCACCGAGCGGGAAGACATGCCGCGTCACCTGGCCCTTTTTCAGTCTCGCCGTCGGGGTCATGCCATCCTCCATATCTCTTCTTCATGATGGTGAGAGAATGGCGAGCCGGGGCGCCCGCTGAAATTGCGGGAGATTACGCAACAGCGTCGACAGACCGAGGGTCGGGGGTCAGGGCGGGCAGATCAGCCCGTCAGGCGCTTGGCCAGGCCCGGCGTCACCAGGAACACGCCGCATGGTGCGTCATGGATGATCTCAGCCGATTCCCCGCCGCTCATCATGCGCTCGAACAGGCCCTTCTGGTGGGTACCAAGCACGAGAAGGTCTGCGCCTTCATTGCGCGCATAAGTCGCCACGGCTTCGGAGGCGTCACCCACAGGCACCATGGTGATGGCGCGCGGCTCCAGCTTGCTGACCCGGTCTTCGAGTTCCTTGCGCCGCGCATCCCGCACCGCATCGTCTCTCTTGATCTCCTTGATCTCAGCCCGGCGGGCATAGGGAAAGCCGATATCCTGCAGCGGCGGCCAGGCATCAATGACATGGAGCTTGGCCCCAAACCGTTCAGCCATGGCAATACCGGCGCGTATCACGGCATCGCAGAGATCGTCGTCGAGGTCGACGGCGGTGACAATCGTGTTGACTTGCATCCTGTCCTCCGAGGTCTGGCACCTGTCTGTCATACAGCCGACGAGGCGCGCCCGCTCTGATTTTGCGCAAACTCGCTTCCGGAGGGTTCAGCGCTCCAGCACATAGAGCCCCGGTGCGGCCACGATGGGTGCGAATTCGGCCAGACCGCCTCCGGGTGCCGGCGGGTCCGCGGGTGCGCCGGAACGCTCTGCCAGCCAGTCGACCCAGGCCGGCCACCAGGAGCCTTCATGGCTTTCGGCCATGTTGTACCAGGTTTCGGGATCGAGGTGAGGCGCTTCATGCGGTGTGGTGTGGAGTCGAAAGTGGCGACCGGCGTGGCCGGGCTCGGAAACAATGCCGCCATTGTGCCCGCCGCTGACCAGCGCGAAGGTCATTTCCGCATCGGTGAGCTGGTGCAGCTTGAAAGCCGATGTCCAGGGCGCGATGTGGTCGCGCTCTGTACCAACGGCGAAGACCGGCGTGCGAATGTCGCTCAGGAAGACTGGCCGACCGTCAACCTCAAGCCGGCCCTCGGCGAGGTCATTGTCGAGGAAGAGCTTGCGCAGGTATTCCGAATGCATCCGGTAGGGCATGCGCGTGCCGTCGGCATTCCAGGCCATGAGGTCGTTCATGGGATCGCGCTGGCCCATCAGATAGGTTCGCATGTTACGGGAGAAGACGAGGTCGTTGGACCTGAGGATGCGGAACGCACCCGCCATCTGGGTCGTGTCGAGAAAACCCTGCTCCCACATCATGTCCTCCAGCAGGGCCAGCTGGCTTTCATTGATGAAGAGGGTCAGCTCACCAGCCTCCTTGAAGTCGGCCTGGGCCGCAAAGAAGGACAGGCTGGCCAGTTGCTGCTTCGCCTCCGTGCGCATGGCGGCGGCCGCGATCGAGAGCAACGTCCCGCCGAGACAGTAGCCCACTGCGTGGACCTTCTCGCCGCCGGTGACCTGCCTCACCACATCGAGTGCACCGCGAAAGCCGAGATCGAGATAATCGGCGAGACCCAGGTCGCGGTCCTCCGGTGCAGGGTTCTTCCACGAGATCATGAAGACGGTGAAACCCTGTTCGGTCAGGTATTTCACCAGTGAGTTCTCCGCGCTGAGATCGAGAATGTAGTACTTCATGATCCAGGCTGGCGTGATCAGCACGGGCTCCGGGTGCACAGTGTCGGTCACGGAATCGTACTGGATGAGCTCGATCAGACGGTTGCGGTAGATCACCTGTCCGGGCGTGACGGCCACGCGTTCGCCCACGGGAAAATCCTCGGCGCCGACGGGCGGATGGCCTCCGGCGAGACGCTCCCAGTCCTCGACGAAATGCTGGAAACCCCGCACGAGATTCGTTCCGCCGCTTTTCAGCGTCTCGCGCAGGACGTCAGGGTTGAACCAGGCGACATTCGCTGGCGAAACAAGGTCGAGCACCTGGCGCGTGGCGAAGGTGACGATGTCCTCATTGCGCGCGCTGACACCGCGTACGTCCGTGGTCGCATTGTGCCACATCTGCTGGTTGATGAGAAAGGCCTGACTGATGGCGTTGAAGGGCCAGGCCTGCCAGGCGGGCGAGGAAAAGCGTTCGTCCTGAGGCAGGGGCGTGATGCAGGGCGCGCAGTCCTGAGGCTGGCGCACAGCTCGGTCAAGCCATGCCATGTAACGCAGGGCCTTGCGCACAGCCTTGGTGCGCAGCTGTGCCTGTTTTCCCGGCGATGCTGCCAGGTGCGTGGCCCAGTCCGCATAGGCGAGCCACAGCCCGAGCAGCGACAATCCGCCGGTAAACTGCGCCGCCTGGGCACGCAGCGACCGATCGACCACGTCGCCCAGCGCCGTGGCGGCAAAGCTGTCACGGGTGCGGTCAAACAAGAGTGGCGCGATGGATGGCTGCGGCCAGGCGCCAATCCCGTTTGCCATCCAGTTAAGCGGCCAGACGGACCCCCTGGGTGCGCCTGCCTCTCCGGTCCGTCGCTGGTCGTCCGGCATGAACTTGCCTCCGTCGCTGGCCGGGTTCCTGAAGCCCCACTACAGCGGTGCATAACCTAGCAATACGACAGTCGCGTGTTTGACTGAGGTCAAGACGGTTGAAAATCGAGACTGGCGGAGAGGAAGGGATTCGAACCCTCGAAACGGTTCCCCGTTTACTCCCTTAG
>CAZXWB010000227.1:0-3432 GCA_964644395.1 uncultured Hyphomonadaceae bacterium
CGCATGGACCTGATCGGCCTGCCGGCGCAGATCATCATCGGCCCGAAGGGTGTCGAGAAGGGCGTGGTCGAGGTGAAAATCCGAAAGTCGGGCGAGCGTTTCGAGGCGCCGCTTTCTGAAGCTGTCGAAAAGCTGGAGGCGCTCGCTTGAACGAGGCCGTGATGACGCCCGAGGCCGCCCAGGTGGGCCGGGCCGCGCCCTTTGGCCGGTTCGAGCGCACCCTGGCCTGGCGCTACCTGCGCTCGAAACGCGAGCATGGCGGGGCCGCACTCGTGTCGATCATCTCCGTTGTGGGTATCGCGCTGGCGGTCTGGGCGCTGGTCGTGGTCATGTCGGTGATGAACGGGTTCCGCTCCGAATTGGTGGAGTCGTTGCTCAGCGGACGTGGGCATGTCTTCGTTGACGCGCGTTACCTGTCGGAGGAGGAAGCCGACGGCATCGCGGGCCGCCTGCGCGAGATCGACAGGGTGGAGACCGTCACGCCGATCATCGAATCCCAGGCGTTCGCCACCTCGCAGCGCGCCTCGCGTGGCATTTTCGTGCGCGGGCTTCCCCCAGACTTCGCCCGGGAGCTGGACTTCGTGAAGGACAGCCTCGTCATGGGATCGGCGGAGCGGTTCGGCGCGGCACCGGATGGCCGCCTGCCGAAACAGATCCTGCTGGCCAATGGCGTGGCCGAAAGCCTCGGCGTCATTCCCGGCGACGAGATCAAGGTGATTTCCTCCCAGCCGACCCAGACGGCCTTCGGCACCACGACCCGGCCGGCCACCTTCGAGGTCGTCGGCGTCTTCCGTACGGGCTTTGGTGATATCGACCAGATCTTTGCGATGATCCCCATCGAGACCGCTCAGGTCTTCTTCGATTATCGTGGACAGTACCAGAATCTCGAACTGCGCATCGAAAACCCCGAGAAATCCGAGGAGGTGATGGAGGCGATCCGGATCGCCGCGCCGATTGTCAGCGTGACGGACTGGAAGCAGTTGAACAGCGGCATCGTGAACGCGCTCGCCATCGAGAGCACCATGATGCGGATCGTGTTTCTCGTCCTTTTGACCATCACCTCGCTGAATATCATCACGGGCGTGGTCATGCTGGTGAAGAACAAGACCCGCGACGTGGCGATCCTGCGCACCATCGGCGCGAGCCAGGGCTCGATCCTGCGGGTCTTCCTCATGGTCGGCGGGTTTCTCGGCCTCGTCGGCACGCTGATCGGCCTCACGCTCGGCCTGCTCTTCACCTGGAATCTCGGCCATATCGAGGCCTTCATGAACTGGGCCTTCAACGTCCAGGTCTTCGATCCCATGGTCTACGGCATCACGCTCGGCGAGATCGCCCGGATCAACTGGATGGAGGTCGGTTTCGCCACGGCCTGGACGCTCGCCATGTCGGTTCTCGTCACCCTGCCGCCGGCCCTGCGCGCGGCACGGCTCGATCCCGTCGACGCGCTGAGGTTCGAATGATGGCGTCGGTGCTGGAACTCAGACGAGTGGCGCGCAGCTACCGGACCGCCCGCGGCAGTCTCGACGTGCTCACCGGTGTGGACCTCACCATCGGCAAGGGCGAGATGATCGGCCTGGTCGGGCCGTCGGGCTCGGGCAAGTCGACACTGCTGCACACGGCGGGACTGCTGGAAAAACCCGACAGTGGCGAGGTCTGGCTCGACGGCGTGTCCTGCAACGCCCTGTCGGACCGCGAGCGCACCCGCCTGCGCCGGGGAAAGCTGGGCTTCGTCTACCAGTTCCACCATTTGCTTCCGGAGTTCACCGCCCTCGACAATGTCGCCGCGCCGCTGATGATCTCGGGTGAAGGTGTCGGCGGGGCGCGTGAGCGGGCGGCGCACTTGCTCGGCCTCATGGGGCTGGAGGAACGCCTTGATCACCAGCCGGGCCAGCTCTCGGGCGGCGAGCAGCAGCGCGTGGCCATTGCGCGGGCGCTCGCCAATCGTCCGGCGTTGGTCATCGCCGACGAGCCCACCGGCAATCTCGATCCCGTCACCACCGAGCGCGTCTTCGCCACCTTGCTGGACCTGTCCAAGACCCAGGGTGTGAGCGTGCTCGTGGCGACGCACAATCTCGCCCTGACACGTCACATGGACCGGGCGTTCACGCTGGACGACGGGAAACTCACAGCTTTCTCGGCCTAGAACATTGACAGAACATTCGTGATGGGGAATCGTGGTCGCGTTGCCGAGGACAGGATCATGCCGATAACCGATTCGCCCTTCATCCACCTGGCCGTGCGCTCGAGCTATTCGCTGCTGGAGAGCATGCTGGCGCCGAAGCAACTGGCCGACTGGTGTGTGGCGCAGGGCATGCCGGCCATGGCCGTGGCCGACCATAATTCCCTCTTCGGCGCGCTCGAGATTTCCGAAGGCTTTGCCGGCCAGGGCGTGCAGCCCATCATGGCCTGCACCTTCGACGTCATCCATGACCATCACCGCGGCGAGACCGCGACGCTGCGTCTCTATGCCATGAATGAGATCGGCTATGGGCGGCTGATGGAACTGTCCTCGCTGGCCTATCTCGACAGCGAGAACGGCGTGCCCGGCCTCGATCTAGGGCATGTCTTCGATGAGACCGACGGGTTGATCTGCCTGACCGGCGGGCTGGGCGGGCGTCTGGGCCAACTGCTCGCCGCGGGCCGGGAGAAGGAGGCGCGCGACTGGCTTGAGCGCCTGCAGGCGGCCTATGGCGACCGGCTCTATGTGGAAATCCAGCGCCATGGCGAGCTGGGCGAGGCGGTGGTCGAACCCCTGGCGCTCGAGCTTGCCTATGAGCTCGGCCTGCCCATCGTCGCCACCCACGATGCGCGCTTCGAGACCGCTGACGACCATGGTGCCCATGACGCGTTGATGTGCATCGCGGCGGGCAAGTATCTCGGCCAGGACGATCGCCCGAAGGTCACGCCGCAGCAATTCCTGAAATCCCCGGCGGAGATGGCGGAGCTCTTTGCCGACCTGCCCGAGGCGGTCGCGACCACGGGCGAGATCGCCCGGCGCTGCGCGGTGCGCCACCTGCCGCTTGCCCCCATCCTGCCGACCTTTGCGGAGAACGAGAATGACGAACTCCGCCGCCAGGCCACCGAAGGGCTGGAGCAGCGCCTTGCCGCTGCAGAAGCGCTTTATGCCGAGCGCGACGCCTATTTCGCCCGGCTCGACCATGAGTTGGGCATTATCGCGAAGATGGGTTTTCCGGGCTACTTCCTGATCGTCTCGGACTTCATCAAATGGGCCAAGGAGAAGGACATCCCCGTCGGGCCGGGGCGGGGTTCGGGTGCGGGTTCGCTGGTCGCCTGGTCGCTGCTCATCACCGACCTCGATCCCCTGCGCTTCGACCTGCTGTTTGAGCGTTTCCTCAATCCCGAACGTGTGTCCATGCCGGACTTCGACGTGGATTTCTGCCAGGAGCGGCGCGGCGAGGTGATCCGCTATGT
>CAZXWB010000228.1:0-3413 GCA_964644395.1 uncultured Hyphomonadaceae bacterium
GCAAATTCCTCTGCCACGCGTTCATAGACCGGACGCTTGAACGGGATCACGAGGCCGGGAAGCTCTTCCAGCCGCGCCCAGCGCCAAGCGTCGAATTCCGGTGTGTGCAGGTCGAGCCGGATATCGCTGTCGGAGCCCTTGAAGCGCAGGGCAAACCATTTCTGCCGCTGCCCGAGATAGGGGCCCGAGAGCTTGGAGCGGAGGTCGGGCGGGAAATCGTAATAGAGCCAGTCCTCGGTCTCCGCCATTATGGAGGCGAGCTTCGGCGCGACGCCGATCTCCTCCTCCATCTCGCGCAGCACCGCATCGGCGGGCTTCTCGCCCCGGTCAACGCCGCCCTGGGGCATCTGCCACTGGAACGGACCGTGGCTGTTCACGCGACGACCGACAAAGACATGGCCCTGCCGGGAAAAGAGGGCGACGCCGACATTCGGTCGGTAGCGGGCCGGGTCGCGCGTGCTGCTCATCCCGCCTTGCCGCCATCCGGAGGCATGGCCGGCGCGGGGACCGTTTCCGGCCCGGTGTCGGCTGCTCGTGTGCCCGTGCGCTCGGCCTCGCCAATCACGGCGGAGGCCGGCACAAGCGTGATGCCCTTGGCTGACAGGCCCTCGCGCCATTCAACAATCGTGTCGATGGTGACCGGGAAGGCGAACCCCGTGCCCAGTGCCGATCCATTGACCAGGGCCTCGGCCTCGAGCCCAGCAAGTTCCTCGGTGATGCTGGCGGCGCTGACATCGGCATCAATGACGCTGGCCGCCTCGCGGAAGGCCACGTCGCGCCCGCGCGCGGCATCGGCCATGGCCGAGCGCGGCAGGCTGCCATCCTCGACGATCACCAGACCGCGCGCGGCCAAGGCATCGACGACGGGCCTCACGGCCTCGAGCTCTGCGGCGTATTTCGCACCCTGATAATTCACGATTCCAATATAGCCGCTCGCCTTGGAAAGTGTGGCGTTCAGTGCAGAAATATTTTCCTTGACCGGCGCATCGGGCCGCAGCGTGTTCGGCTCGGGGTTCTTGCGCCCGTACTCATAGGGCTCCATCGGCACCTCGATCAGCACTTCGTGGCCATCGGCCCGGGCGCGGTCGATGTAATATTGCGTCGGATAGTTCCAGCTCGACTTGCGCGGGGCGAAGGACAGTGTGATGTCGGCGGGCAGTTCGCGGATCGCCTGCAGGGTCGTGTTGTGGTTGATGCCAAGGCCGCCGACCACCAGCGCGATGCGCGGCGCTGACGGGTCGGCGTTGCTCGGGCGGGCATAGGCCTCTGCCGGGCTGCGACCATCCTCGGCGATGCGCGGCAGCCACTGGCCGTTGACCTTCTCGCGCAGGCCCGCAATCGGCGCCGGGGGAAGGGGTGTCACCACCTCAGCTTCCGGCGCCTCCTGATCGGGGGAGGTTTTTGCGGCCAGTTCGACACGGTTCAGGGACATGCCCTGGGGGACGGCCTGTCCATTGATGCGTACAATGGAGGCGGTCGGCTGGCCATTGGCCGGGGCCGCGACGGCATCGGCGACGGTCAGGACCTTGGCGGTGCCTTCGCCCGGCACAAGCATCGCCTTCGTGGGCGGGCCCATCGGCCGCTTCACCGCGAGGTCCGGTGTCTCCGGAAGCACGGAGGCCAGCACCGGCACCGAGTCCTGCTCGACGAAGCGGGATTTCAGGCGGACATTTTCCACCGGCGGTTCGGGGTCGAAAAGGGCGATGCTGACGCGCGGGCTGGCATCGGTGGGATCGCCGGTCAGGTGGACGAGGCTCGCCAGTCCGCCCCCGGCCAGGGCAAAGGCCGCGAAGCTCAGTCCGGTGTGAAGCGCCGCCGTGCGCAGCGGCGAAGTCTCGATCGTCTGACGATTTCCCATTGTCGGTCCCGAAAAGCCGTAACAAGCCGGGGACTTGACTCCCCATGGCTATTTGCGCGCGATTCTTCGCGGACCAAAGTTAACAGTCGGCAAAGACCCGGTAAGATCTGTGGAGATTCGGGGCACGGGCCAGCAGGGGATGGGCTGGCCTGGTGCTTTGAGAACGCCGCGACGCGGCGTTCCCTTTCAGACACTCACACCCGCCTCACCACATGTCCCATCTTGCGGCCGGGCCGCGCCTCCCGCTTGCCGTAATGGGTCAGCCGCGTCGTCGCGCTGACCTGGTTCAGCCCGGCGAACACGTCTTCTCCGATGATGTTCTCCATCACCACATCGCTGTGGCGCGTTGCATCGCCGAGTGGCCAGCCGGCAATCGCGCGCACATGCTGTTCGAACTGGCAGGTATGGGCGCCCTCAGGGGTCCAGTGACCGGAATTGTGCACGCGCGGGGCGAATTCATTGGCGCGGATCTGACCGCTCTCCATGACAAAGAATTCGAGCGCCAGGACCCCGACATAGTCGAGGGCCTCCGCGAGCTTGCGTGCGGCGGCGATGGCGGCGCGCTCTGTCTCAGGCGTCGCGCCCGATGGCAGGATGGAGCGGGCGAGTATGCCGTCTTCATGGGCGTTGCGTGGCGTGTCCCAATGGGCGAGCTCCCCGGTGGCAGACCGGGCGACGAGCGCCGAGATCTCGAAATCGAAGGGCGCGAAGGCCTCGAGAATGCAGGGCTTGTCGCCGAGCTCGGCCCAGGCCGTGTTCACCTCCTCGGCGCTGCGGATACGCGCCTGTCCCTTGCCGTCATAGCCGTCGCGGCGACGCTTTAAAATTCCCTGCCCGCCAAACGCATCGACGTGTTCGCGCAAGGCGTCCAGGCCGTCGATTTGCGCCCACTCTACCGTCAGGATGCCAAGGTCATTCAGGAAGGCCTTCTCCACGGCCCGGTCCTGGGTGATGGTCAGCGCGAAGAGGCCCGGGCGCACAGGCGTCCCGAAGGCTTCCACCGCCTCGACTGTGGCCACGGGTACGTTCTCGAACTCCAGCGTGACGAGGTCGCAGGCGGCGGCGAAAAAGGCGAGCGCTTCGCGGTCATCCCAGGGCGCAATATGGGCGCGGGCGCAGACACGCGCGGCCGGGTCGCGGTTCGACTGAGTGTAGACATGGACATCAAATCCAAGTCGCGCCCCCTCCAGCGCGATGAGCCGTCCGAGCTGGCCCCCGCCCAGTATGCCGATCGTGGAGCCGGGCGGCAGCAGGCTCATGAGGGGCTGTCCGCCACGTCTGCAGTCTGACGGGCCCGGAAATCATCGAGCGCGCGGGCGACGCCCTCATCCTGCAGCGCAATGATGGCGGCGGCCAGAAGCGCGGCATTGATCGCGCCGGCTTCGCCGATGGCCAGCGTGCCGACGGGGATGCCCTTCGGCATTTGCACGATGGAGAGAAGCGAATCCATGCCGTTCAGCGCCTTCGACTGGACCGGCACGCCGAGCACCGGCAGGGCTGTGTGCGCCGCCAACATGCCCGGCAGGTGCGCCGCTCCGCCGGCACCGGCAATGAT
>CAZXWB010000229.1:0-3409 GCA_964644395.1 uncultured Hyphomonadaceae bacterium
AAATGGTGCCGTGAGAGAGAATTGAACTCTCGACCTCACCCTTACCAAGGGTGCGCTCTACCACTGAGCTACCACGGCTGGCCGTACGCGAAACGGTCGCATATACGAACACGACAGAGATGAAAAGTCCGTTTCACCAGACAAGACTGACAGTCCATGACCGGATCAAAAGATTCAAGCCCCGACACCGACCGCGCCGCACGCCGGGCCAAGGCGCTGCGCGAAAACCTCCGGCGTCGCAAGGCCGCAGCCCGCAAGCAGGCCGGCGACGGGCCGCCGACTGTGCCAAAGCCTGGAAACAGCCGCGATTGAGCCTTCCCAGGGCCGCCGTTCCACATTAGCAACGCCGTCCATGGACAGACTGATCATCCGGGGCGGCGTGCCCCTTTCCGGCACCATTCCCATTTCCGGCGCAAAGAATGCCGCGCTCAAGCTCATGGTGGCGAGCCTGCTCACGCCCGAGCCGCTGACGCTGACCAACATGCCGAACCTGGCCGACACACGCTTCCTGGCGCAACTGCTGGGAACCCTCGGCGTTGAGGTCTACTGGCCCAAGGGCGACAGCACTTGCCGGATGAATGCCGAAACCCTGACCTCCACCATTGCGCCCTATGACCAGGTGCGAAAGATGCGGGCCAGCTTCAACGTGCTGGGGCCGATGCTGGCGCGCGAGGGCCATGCCAGGGTCTCGCTGCCGGGCGGTTGTGCCATCGGTGCGCGGCCCGTGGACCTGCATCTCAAGGCGCTGGAGGCCATGGGGGCCGACATCGTTGTGGAAGAGGGATACGTAAAGGCCGCCGCCGTGCGCGGGCTCAAGGGCGCGGAGATCGTGTTTCCCTTCGTTTCCGTCGGGGCCACAGAACACGCCATGCTGGCCGCCACCCTGGCCAGGGGCACGACCGTGCTGGAGAACGCCGCGCGGGAGCCGGAGATGGCCGACCTTGCTGCGTGCCTCAACAGCATGGGCGCGCGGATTTCCGGGGCGGGCACATCGCGCATCACGATCGAAGGCGTGGAGGCGCTCTCGGGCACCCAGCACCCTGTCATGGCCGACCGGATCGAGGCGGGCACCTATGCCATCGCCGCGGCGGCGGCCGGTGGTGACGTGACCCTGACCGGCGCGCCGACCGATGCGCTGCAGGCGCTTGTCACCGCGCTCCGTTCCGCCGGCGTCACCGTGGAAACCACGCCGGACACGATCCGGGTGCAGCGCAATGGCCACCACATCCGGGCCGTGGACGTCGACACCCAGCCCCATCCGGGCTTTCCCACCGACCTGCAGGCCCAGTTCATGGCGCTCATGGCCACCGCCGAAGGCACGAGCATCATCCGCGAGAACATTTTCGAGAACCGTTTCATGCATGCGCCGGAACTCTCCCGCCTCGGTGCCAGCATTCAGGTGCGCGGCCACGAGGCCGTGGTGAAAGGCGTCCGGGCGCTGAAGGGCGCGCCGGTCATGGCGACCGACCTGCGCGCCTCGGTCTCGCTCGTGATTGCCGGGCTGATGGCCGAAGGCGAGACGGTGGTGAACCGCATCTACCACCTCGACAGGGGCTTCGAGCGGCTGGAGGAAAAGCTCGGCGGCGTCGGCGCGGCTGTGGAACGAGCGGGGGACTGAACTGGCGGAACGGCCCCGTTCTGGTGTAGGCTGCCGCCATGCCGGACAGTGCCCAGAACCTGCCGCTCAGCGATCTTCCCGCACAGACGGGCGTGATCCCGCTCGGTCGCCCGGCAACGCTCGCTGACCTCGAGGCGTATCCCGAGGAAGTGATTGTCGAACTCATTGGCGGCGAACTTTATGTCCAGCCCCAGCCGCGTGTCTGGCACCGGAATGTTCAGATCAAGCTCGGCATCAAGCTTGGCGGTCCCTTCAATGACGACCCGGACGGCCCCGGCGGGTGGGTGTTCCTGATCGAGCCGGAACTGCGCATCGAGGGCGAAGTACTCGTGCCCGATCTCGCCGCCTGGCGGGAGGATCGCGCGCCGGAGATAGATGGCACTGTGGGCATTCCGGTGGCGCCGGACTGGGTCTGCGAGGTGCTATCGCCCTCTACAGCGGCGCGTGACCGGTCGGCGAAGATGCAGAAATACGCCGACTGGGGTGTCACCTTCATCTGGATCGTCGATCCGGAGCATAGGACGTTGGAAGCCTTCCGCCTAACCGATGGGAAATGGCTGCAGCTCGGCGTTCTCCATGGAGAGACCGGCGTGGCGCTCGAACCCTTCGCCGCCGCGCCGTTCCCGCTGGACGCCCTCTGGCGCTAGGCGACCTCCGCTGTCCCCGCAAACTCGCCGAGCGCCCTGTGCACATCGCTGACCACGACCGAGCCTTCGCCCACGGCGCTGGCCACCCGCTTGACGGAGCCCGTGCGCACATCGCCCACAGCATAGATCCGCGGGCACGCCGCGGGTTTTTCGCTCATCGGCTGTCACGCTCCGGCTATAACGCGTTAAGAATGGCTCCGAAGCCGCAAAGCACAAGAGAGGAGACACCCCATGGGCGAGCCAATTCTGCTCCAAGCGCGCGAAGGCGGCGTCGTGACCCTGACGCTGAACCGTCCCGAGGCCCTGAATGCCCTGTCGCGCGCGCTGAGGGCCGAGATCGTGGCCGCCTTCCGTCGCCTCGCCGTCGACGATGACGTGCGCGCGGTGGTGCTGACCGGGGCGGGCCGGGCCTTCACCGCCGGTGTCGATCTCAAGGAAGCCAGCGCCGACGGCTTCGCGCTCGGCGCCGACGGCGGCGAACTCGACCTCGCCGCAGCCATCATGGCGTTTCCCTGGCCGGTGATCGGCGCGATCAATGGTTTTGCCATCACCGGCGGTTTCGAGCTCGCCCTGCTCTGCGACGTGCTCATGGCCTCGGAAGACGCGAAGTTCGCCGACACCCACGCCCGCGTGGGCATCATGCCGGGTTGGGGCCTGTCCCAGCGCCTGCCGCGCCTGATCGGTGCCAGCCGCGCCAAGGAAATGAGTTTTTCGGGCAATTTCGTCGATGCCGCCACGGCCGAGCGCTGGGGCCTGGTGAACCGGGTCGTGCCGGCTGAAGACCTCCTGCCACAGGCACAGGCTTTGGCGGCCGACATGGCAAGCTGTGATCCGGTCGTGCTCCGGAAATACAAGGCGGTGATCGATGACGGCCTGGCCCTGCCATTTGGCGAGGCGCTGAAGATGGAGATTGCGCGCAGCCAGGCCCATGCCGCCACGCTGACCAATGAAACGCTTGAGGCCAACCGCCGGCGCACCATGGCGCGCGGGCGCGAGAAGTCCGCCAGCTGACGGCTTGAATTCGTGGCCCGTTTGGGCCCAATGGGGCCGGCGCGCGGGCGTGGTGAAATGGTAGACACAGGGGACTTAAAATCCCCAGCCGCAAGGCGTGCCGGTTCGAGTCCGGCCGCCCGCACCATTTTTG
>CAZXWB010000230.1:0-3407 GCA_964644395.1 uncultured Hyphomonadaceae bacterium
CTCCGCGCGCTTGCATCACCGCCAGCGCCTGTTCGCCGTTGGCCGCTTCGAGTGCCTGATAGTTGAGTTGCTCCAGGACATCCACCAGCGCCGCCCGCACCGCATCCTGGTCTTCTACCACCAACACCACCTCGCCCTGTCCCTGCGGCATGGTCGAGACATCCGGTGTGGGCCGCTCAACCGGACGCGCCGTGAGCGCGGGCAGATAGATGGTAAAGGTCGCGCCCTGCCCCAGCGCGGTAGTTACCCCGATGCGCCCACCGTGTTGGCCCACGATGCCCTCCACCTGCGCCAGGCCCAACCCGCTGCCCTCTCCCGGCGCTTTGGTGGTGAAGAACGGGTCAAAGATGCGCGGCAACACGTCCGGCGCGATGCCTGTGCCGGTGTCCGCCACCGTCAACTGGACCCATTCCCCGGCCGCCATCTCCGGCAGCAGGGGCGATGCACCGGGCTGGACTTCGATCTTGTCCAGGCCGATGCGCAGGCTGCCTCCGTCCCGCATCGCATCCCGAGCGTTGAGGGCCAGGTTCATTAGCATTTGCTGCACGCGCGTCAGGTCCGCGCTGACCACGCAAGCCTCTTCCCCGTGGGCCAGGGTGATGTCAATGTGCTCTGGCAACGTCCGCGCCAACAGTTTGACGTGTTCCTTCAACAGCGGCAGCAGGTCGAGCGACTGTTGTTCGAGTACCGCCTGCCGGCTAAAGTCGAGGATCTGCTGGATCAGCCGGCTGGCCTGCCAGCCTTGCTGATTGATGATGGCGATCTTTTCCCGCTCCGGTTCGGTTAACCCGTCCGCCCGCGCCACCATCCCGGCGTAGAGGATGATCACGGCCATGATGTTGTTGAAATCGTGGGCGATGCCGCCGGCCAGTTGGCCCACGGCGGCCAGCCGTTCCTGGTGCTGAAGTTGCGCCTGAACATCCCGCTCCCGGGTCGCGTCGTTGATGACCAGCACCCACCATTCCAGCGCCGGCCCATGCTCCACCGGCCGGGCGATGACCTCGAAGGTACATCCTGCGGTCTTGACTTCATGCCATAGCCCTTTGACCGGCGGCGAGGTGAGCAGTTCGGCCAGCGGGCGCTCTCCCAGGTGGGTGAGGGCGTCGCCCGCTTGCGCCCCGGCCAGCACCGCCAGGTCTTTCTCGGCCACGCGGTTGATATGCAAGATGCGCCCCGCGTCGTCCAACAGCAGCACCCCTTGCGGCACGGTATCGAGGATGGCCTGTAGTTGGCGCGCTTGCGCCGCGACCTGGGCGGCCAGCCGTTCCCGTTTCTCCCGCGCGTACACCTGTTCGGTGATGTCCACCGCCATGCTCAGCACCAGCCGCCGTCCATGCTCGTCGGCGTCTAGGGGCGTCGAGCGGAACGTCCAGATACGCGTCGCGCCGTCCCGGCAACAGATCTCGAAATCGCCTTCGTCCGTGTGTCCCTCGGCCGCGTACGTGCCGGCGATCGCCGCGCGCATCGCGCCCTGGCGCGCGCCGTAGGCCCTTTCGGCCCAGGCGGCAATGGTGGGGATCTCGTCATGCCGGTAGCCGGTGACCCGCGTCCACGCGGCATTGAGCATGAGCACCTCCCCATCCTCGGCGTGGATCATGGCCGGGAACGGCGCCTCGGCGATGGCGCGGCGAAACCGCTCTTCGCTGCGGCGCAGCGATTCTTCGGCCTGTTTATGTGCGGTAATATCCCGCACCCATTCCATGAACATCTCGACGTTATGGTCTTGATCCAGTAGCGGGATAGCACGCAGGTCCACCCATGTGCCATCCGGTAGCTGGACTTCTGCCTGAAATGGTTTTCGGGTTTCCAGCACAGAACCAGCCCGGCAGTCGGGGCAAATCTTATCGAGGCCGCGATAGGTCCTATAGCATTTCGTATTCAGGAGCTGCTTGTCCTTCGGGACGGCGGCAAACCCCTGCCAATTGCTATAGAGGATATCCATGTCAGGGCTGTGAATCGAAATCATGTCAGGAACAACTTCCAACATTCTCTGGAAGCGCCGCTCACTTTCAAGCAGCGACTCCTCCGCCCGCTTGCGTTCGGTGATGTCGGCGGCGATGCTCAGAATGGCGGGACGGCCCTCCCATGTGATTTGTTTGGCCAGAACTTCCAGGGGGAAAGTCGAGCCGTCTTTCCGATAATGCTTGACCTCGAAGCGCGCTTCGCCTGCCTCGGCGATCTTTCTGAAGCGCTCGGCCAGCAGCGCCTCGCTCTCGGGTACGTCGAGTTCGTGCAGGTTGACTTGCAAGAACTCGTCCAGACTGTCGTAGCCATGCAGTGCAATGGTTTCAGCGTTGGCGAAGACGAAACGCCCGTCGGTGTCGTGAATCGTGATGGACGCCGGGGCGTCATCGAGCATGCGGCCCAGCAGGACAATGCGTCCTTCCGCGCGCCTGATTTCGGTAATGTCTTGCAGACTGCCATACAGGCGTTTGACCGCGCCGTCCGCTTCCCGCTCGGGCATTCCCCGCGCGACGCAGTGACGCGCCTCGCCGTCGGAGCGCGTCACGCGCACTTCCAGATCATAGGGGACGCCGTCCCGCAGGCACGCTTCGACAGCCTGGAGCAGACGGGCGCGGTCCTCGGGGACATAGAAAGCCTGGTGCGCGGCAAATGGCGGGGCTTGTTCCGCCGGTTCGAGACCAAAGATGCGGAACAGTTCTTCCGACCAGGCGACCTTGTCACCTGCGGCTTCCCACTCCCAACTGCCCACATGCGCCACCGCCTCGGTGCGGGCCAGCATCGCGCGCTCCCGCTTCAGCGACGCTTCGGCCTGCTTCATCTCTGTGATGTCGGTGTGTGTGCCAAACATCGCCAGAGGTTTCCCCTCTTCGTCGCGCGTCATCACGCGCCCCCGGTCGAGAATCCAGACCCAGCGGCCGTCCTTGTGCTTCATGCGGAATTCGCAGCTATAGTCGGCCGTTCCGCCCGTAACGCAAGCGGTCAGGGCCGCGCGCGCCCGCTCCAGGTCTGCAGGATGAACCATGCGCTCCCAGGTGGCGTAGTCATAAGGCGTCAGTTCCTCAATGGTGTAGCCCAGCATGGTCGCCCATTGAGCATTGAAGGTAGTCTCGTTGGTCTGGATATTCCACGCCCATGTTCCCACACCTGAGCCTTCAATGACAAAACTCAGGTGTTGGCGGCTTTCCGCCAGCTGGCGCGCCGTGACGATCTTGTGCAGAGCAAAGGCCAAGTCGCCCGCCACCTCTTTGAAGAGGGTCTGTGCCTCGGCGTCATAGGCGTAGTCGCCGGGCACGGAGGTCGTCAGGATGCCGTAGGTCACGCCGTCAAAGTCCAGCCGGCGCGTCAGGCCGGCGCGTCCGCCGTACTCGCCATGCAGGGGACAGTCGGCGCAGTCGGCCGCCGGGTCGTCCACGACAAGCGCGTCGCCGCTCTCCAGCGCGCGG
>CAZXWB010000231.1:0-3340 GCA_964644395.1 uncultured Hyphomonadaceae bacterium
ACTAGGTCTCGCTTCTCAAACAGTTGGGGCCGGTTCCATGTGTGGCTGCAGTTTAGTCGGCACCTGCGTTCTCGCGTATGGAGCGAATTGTTCAGGCTGGCAGGTTCAGGCCCCTGCGCGGCGTTCCGACCAGCAGGGTCGCAAGGATTGACCGATATTGTTCTCATCCACAGGCGGCGTGACCGCGCCCGGGCCCGTCAGATCGCGAAGGTCCTCTACCATCTCGACCTGCTGGTGACGCGGCTCGACATCAGTGATCTTGCCGATTTCGACGAGCATTCGCCGAAACTCCTGCGCGACCGGGCCGACACGCTGGCCTTGATTGTCGTGTCGCCGGCCGGTGGCGGCCTTGACCAGCTGGAGGCCTGGGTCGAGCGCCATGCCGGCCAGTCCCACCTGGCGCTCCTGGCGGTGGGTCCGCGTCGCCCCCTGCGCCTGCCGCGGGGGCTCGTGGAGATCATGACGCTCGACCTTCAGTCCGACAGCGGCGTGATCGAACGCGACCAGTGGCGTGTGCTGGCGGCGTTCGTGGACAGCCGTTGCGGCACAGACGGCCTGTCGGACTTCATCCACGCGCTGCGCCACAAATTCGAGGGCTACCACCATGACGAGCTGTCGCGGTGGGTCGGCCGTCATTCCGAACACCGCCTGGCCGATGCCATCCTGCAGCTGCGCACCCGGCGCGAGCTCGGCGATTTCTGCCGTTCGCTGGTCACGGGCCTGGACAAGGCCATGGACCGGCCTGGACCCTGGCATGGCTGGCGGCGCCTCGTGCCGCTGCAGCGCGTGCCCCGGCGGATCTGGACCGTGGCGGCTGGTGTGCTTCTGGTGCTGGCCGGTGCGGCGGGCTCCTATATCGTTCTACAGGTGCTTTCCGATGACGCGCCCCCGCGCCAGGCCGCGCCCGCCACCGCGGAGGTGGTCGTTTCGCCGCCCTGAGTGTCTGAACGCGGCGCAGGATTTACACGCCCGACGCGCACCAAGCATTGAGACACGCGCCACTCTGTCTTATGTCTAAGAGCTCGGCATTGCTTTGGAGACCTCCCATGGGCATCGGTTGGCAACAGCTCCTCATCGTTCTCGTCGTCGCGCTTCTCCTGTTTGGCGGGCGCGGCCGCATTTCCTCCATCATGGGTGACATGGCGAAAGGCATCAAAAGCTTTCGCCACGGCCTGAAGGATGATGATGAGGAGGAGACGGAGGCCAACGCCTCGAAGTCCGACCGCCAGGCCCTCGATGATGACAAGACCATCAATGTCACGCCCGCCAAGGAGGCGGAGAAGACGAAATCCTGAGCCGGCCGGGAGGGCCTGAGCCCCGATGATTCCCCAGTTCGGCGTCGCAGAATTCCTGCTCCTGGCCATTGTCGCACTGATCGTGGTGGGTCCCAGGGACCTGCCCGTGATGATGCGCAAGATGGGCAAGGCGGTCGGCAAGGCGAAGGGCATGGCGCGGGAGTTCCAGTCCGCCTTCGACGACATTGCCCGCCAGGCCGAGCTCGAGGAATTGCGCAATGAGATTGAGGAGATCAAGCGCGACAATGCCTTCAAGCAGGCCGAGGATGACCTGCGGGAGGTGGAAAGGGACATCAATGACGCGGTGATGCGCGACCAGCCGAAGGACGCGCCTGAGTTAAGGGAACTCGATGAGATCGAGGCCGAGCGCGACGAGATGCTGCCCAAGCCGTCCGCCGACGACAAGGCGAAGACGGCATGAGCGACACGCCGGCTCTGGAAAGTCAACCCAAGCCCGACCTGGAAGACGATGACGAGGTGGAATCCTCGCGCGCCCCGCTGCTCGAACACCTGATCGAGCTGCGCAAGCGCCTGATCTGGTGCATGGTGTTTCTCATTGCCGGGGCAGGGGTCTGCTTCGCCTTCCGCCAGGACCTCTACACCTTCCTCGTTGCGCCCATGGTCAATGTGGCCCAGGTCGAGCGCTCCGAGATCGCTTTCAAGCTGATCTACACCGCGCCGCTGGAGGTGTTCTTCGCCTATCTGTCGCTGTCGCTGTTCGGTGGCTTCATGATCGCCTTCCCGCTCATCGCCTGGCAGGTCTATGCCTTCATCGCGCCGGGGCTCTACAAGAATGAGCGGATGGCCGTGCTGCCTTTCATGGCGGCGACGCCGGTCCTCTTCGCGGCCGGGGCGGCGTTTGTCTACTATGTGATGATGCCGCTGCTCTCGCGCTTCGCGCTCAGCTTCGCCCAGCCCGAAGCCGAGGGCGTCGCGCAGATCGACCCGCAAATCAAGGTGTCGGAATATCTCTCGCTCGTGATGAAGCTGATCATCGCCTTCGGCGTGTGTTTCCAGCTTCCCGTCGTGCTCTCGCTCATGGGCCGGGCCGGCATGGTCGGCGCGGACTCCCTGCGCAAGGGCCGCAAGTACGCCGTGGTCGGCATACTGGCGGTGGCCATGCTGATGACCCCGCCCGATGTCGTCAGCCAGATCCTGCTCACCATTCCGGTCTACATCCTCTACGAGATCTCGATCTTCATCGTGGCGCGTTTCGAGAAGAAACTTGCCGAGGAAGAGGCGGAGCGGGAGGGGCAATAGGTCTTCCTATCTCGGCCCCACCCTAACCCTCCCCGAGGGCGGGGGGGGGACCGATCGCACGACGAGGCACAATGGTGTCCCCTCCCCAGAATGGGGAGGGCTAGGGTGGGGTCAAAAACTCTCGACACCAGGCATCATCCGTTATATTCATGTTTTGTTCTTATCGAAGGAGCGAAACATGACTGTTGTTGAAAGCCGCAAAGAACGCGCCCGCCGTTTGCGCCGCAATCCGACGCCGGCGGAACATCTCCTCTGGCAATTCCTGCGACAGCCGCCTTTCAAGCCCTGGCATTTCCGGCGTCAATCGCCCATGGGGCGCTTTTTTGCAGACTTCGTCTGCAAGCGGGCACGCCTTATTATAGAAATTGACGGTTGGACTCATGATGCGTCCCGGGACGCAAAACGAGATGCTTGGTTCAGTGAGAAGGGCTATCGAACCCTCCGCTTTTCCAATCATCAGGTTCAGCACGAGCTTGAAGGCGTTTGCCGGGCGATTATGGATGCCCTGACGGGCTTGGATGGCGGAGCCCCACCCTATCCCTCCCCTGAAGGGGAGGGGACAAATCGCACGACGAGGCACAATTGTATCCCCTCCCAGAATGGGGAGCGCTAGGAGCCTGCCCCGGACTTGATCCGGCGTGGGGCAGACGAGCTTTCGGCAACGCTCCGATCTTGCCCCGCGCGCGCGATCCCTCTAACCCACGCGCCAGAGACAAAGGGGCCTGAGCCATGCATGATATCCGCGCCATAAGGGAGAACACCGACGCCTTCAGGGCCGCGCTCTC
>CAZXWB010000232.1:0-3308 GCA_964644395.1 uncultured Hyphomonadaceae bacterium
CGGCTGGAGAAGTCCGACAAGGCGTTTCGCCGCGATCTTGACCGGCCACAGAGCGCGAAATTCCTGATGTTCATGGAAGCGCTGGAAACCGGCGAGGTGGTGGGCTGTTCGGCGGTCAAGGCCGGCACGGGCGTGGACCATCCCTTCTTCAACTATCGCATCATCACGCTGGCCCATGCCTCCATGCAGGCCGACCGGCGCTTCGACATGGACGCCCTGGTCCTGACCAATGAATTCGTCGGCTATACCGAGGTCGGCACCCTGTTCCTTAAGCCCGGCCATCGCGGCGGCGGCAATGGGCGCCTTGCGGCGCAGTCGCGCTACCTCCTGATGGCGGCGGCGCCGGAATCGGTCTCCGACCTGGTGCTGGCGGAGCTGCGCGGCGTGGTCGATGATGATGGCAATTCGCCCTTCTGGGAGCACCTGACGGCGAAATTCTTCCGCATGAGCTTCCAGGAGGCCGACATCCTGTCGGCGGTGTCGGACAACCAGTTCATCCTCGACCTGATGCCGAAATACCCGATCTATGTGGATCTGCTCATGCCCGAAGCCCGCGAGGTGATCGGGCGCTGCCACGCGCAGGGCGTCGGCGCGATGAAGCTCCTGGAATGGGAGGGCTTCCGGTTCAACCGCGTGGTCGACATCTTCGACGGCGGACCCATGGTGGAGACCCATCGCGAGCTCATTCGCACCATCAAGGAAAGCCGGCGCGTGCGCCTGGAGGAAGGGCAGGTCGAGGGCGACCTGCCCTTCACGCTTGTGTCGAGCGACCGCTTGCCTGGTTTCCGCACCATTTCGACGCGGGGGGAACTCGCCACCGATGGCGACCGCTTCACCCTCGCGCCGGAGGATTTCGAGGCGTTGCAACTCAAACCGGGCGACTCCGCCCGCATCTGGATACGCTCATGACCGACAAGCATGTCTATATCGATGGCCGATGGGAAATCGGTGAAGGGGAGTTCTTCCACAATCTCTGTCCGGCGACGGGCGAGGAGACCTGGGAAGGGCGCGCGGCCAGCGCTGAGCAGGTGGAGCGTGCCGTGGCCAGCGCGCGCAAGGCGTTTCCCGCCTGGGCGAAGACCCCAGTCGCTGAGCGGATTTCGATCCTCCAACGCTATGGCGAGGCCCTGTCGGACCGGAAGTCGGAGATCGCAACGACAATCTCCCGCGACATGGGCAAGGTGCTCTGGGACAGCGAGGGCGAGGCCGGGGCCATGGTCGCCAAGATCGCCATCAGCGTGCAGGCCATGCAGGAGCGCGCCGGGCAGCGGACCAATGAGACCGCCTTCGGTTCGGCCCAACTGACCCACCGCCCCCATGGCGTCATGGCGGTGTTCGGGCCGTTCAACTTCCCCGGACACCTGCCCAATGGCCACATCGTTCCGGCGCTTCTGGCGGGCAACACCTGTGTGCACAAGCCATCGGAACAGGCCCCGGGCGTCGCCGCCATCATGGCGGAGTGTTTCGAGGCCGCCGGTCTGCCGGAGGGGTGTTTCAACATCGTCCATGGCGGGCGCGAGCCGGGCGGCGCGCTGCTGGAGGCCGATATCAACGGCCTGCTCTTCACCGGCTCCTCGGCGGCGGGTCTCTACTTCCACAAGCGTTTCGCCGGGCGGCCTGAAGTGATCCTTGCGCTGGAGATGGGTGGCAACAATCCGCTCATCGTCTGGGAGCCCGCCAACGTCGAAGCCGCCGCCGACATTTCCGCGCAGTCGGGCTATCTCACCACCGGCCAGCGCTGTTCCGATGCGCGGCGTCTGATCCTGCCCGAGGGCAAGTTCGGTGACCAGGTGGTGGACGCGCTCATCGCCCGCGCCGAAGGCCTGCGGATCGGGGAATGGGACGAGGCGGACGTGTTCATGGGCCCGCTCGTCTCCGCGGAGGCGGCCGGCGCGGCGGTGGACTTCCAGGACATGCTCAAGGCGAAGGGCGGGCGCGTCCTGAAACCGCTGCAGCGGCGTTCGGAACGCACGGGCTTTGTCACCGCCGGCGTGGTGGACGTCACGGGTGCAGGCGAGGTCCCCGACGAGGAGCTCTTCGGACCGCTTCTGCAGGTCGTCCGCGTGCCTGATTTCGACACCGCCATAAGCGTTGCCAACGAGACGCGGTACGGACTGGCCGGCGGCCTGGTGAGCGATGATGACGCGCTTTGGGCGCGTGCGGAGCTGGAAATGCGCGCCGGCATCCTGAACCGGAACCGGCCCACGGCCGGGGCCTCGGGGGCGATGCCCTTCGGCGGGCCCGGCCATTCCGGCAATTACCGGCCCGGCGCCTACTACGCCGCCGACTATTGCGCCTGGCCCCAGGCCCAGCAGATCGCCCCGACGGCAGAGCGCCTTGCCGCGAAGGGGTTTCCCGGGTGAGCCGGTGCCTTTTGCACGACCCTTCGAGGCCCTGCTGGCGCAGGGCACCTCAGGGTGAGGAGCCCTTGCGGCGATGTCTACGCCAAGAGACCCCTCATGCTGAGGCGCTTCGCGCAGCCAAGCGTGGAAGCGTGGTGCCATGGAGCCAACGGACATGAATGACACACGCGAAGTGAATTTCGACGGCCTGATCGGTCCGTCGCACAATTATGGCGGCCTGTCGGATGGCAATCTGGCGAGCCTGACCAATGCCGGCGACGTCTCCAATCCTCGTGAGGCCGCGCTGCAGGGCCTGGAGAAGATGCGCCTCATGGTCAGGACCGGCTTCATTCAGGGTGTGATCCCGCCGCCGCCGCGCCCGGAATTCTACTTCCTCGACGAACTCGGCTTCTCCGACCGTTCCAGCGACCCGGAAGCCCCCTTCGACGCCAGTGTCATCATCCCGCAGGTGGCCCGTGAGGCCCCCGACATACTGAAGACGGCCTATTCAGCGTCTTCCATGTGGGCCGCCAATGCCGCCACCGTGTCGCCCAGCCGGGATACGGGTGACGGCCTGCTGGCCCTGTCGGTGGCCAATCTCTCCACCATGCGCCACCGCTCCATCGAGGCGCTGCAGACCTATGCGGCGCTCTCCTGGATGTTCATGAGCGGGATGCATTTCGAGGTCCTGCCTGAGCTTCCGCGCCATCCCGATTTCTCCGATGAGGGTGCCGCCAACCACACCCGGCTCTGTGCCAGCCATGGTGATCCCGGCGTGCACCTGTTCGTCTACGGGCGGGAGGCTGGCGAGCCGCAGTCCGGTCGCTATCCGGCGCGCCAGACCCTTGAGGCGAGCCAGGCCATCGCGCGGCGCCACGGGCTCGATCCCAAACGCACCGTCTACGCGCGCCAGTCCCAAGCAGCCATTGATGCCGGCGCGTTCCACAATGACGTGGTCTGCGTCGG
>CAZXWB010000233.1:0-3300 GCA_964644395.1 uncultured Hyphomonadaceae bacterium
ACGGGCCGGGAACGGCCCGGCCTTTGTTCCGTTGAGGACACGCAACCAGAGGAGCGCGCGCCATGTTCGGCAAGCCAGACAGAAACGAAGACGCCCAGCCCGATTATTCCGGTCTGAGTGCGGTCTTCATCAACACCACGCTGAAAACCTCGCCCCAGGAGAGCCACACAGCGCAGCTGATGGGGGTGGCCGAGGCGATCATGACCGGAGCGGGCTGCAGCGTGGATCACATTTGCGCCGTGGATCACGACATTGCGCCCGGCGTGCAGCCCGACATGACCAAACACGGATTTGCGAAGGATGACTGGCCGGCGCTCGCCGAGCGCATCCTTGCCGCCGACATCCTTGTGCTCGGCTCGCCGATCTGGCTTGGCGAAGTCTCATCGGTGGCGCGGCGGGTGGTGGAGCGGCTCTATGCCCTTTCAGGCCAGCTGAACGAGAAGGGCCAGTCGGTCTTCTACGGCCGCACCGCGGGCTGCATCATCACGGGCAATGAGGATGGAGTGAAGCATTGTGCCATGGGCCTGCTCTATGCCTTCGGCCATCTCGGTTACACCATCCCGCCCCAGGCCGATGCCGGATGGATCGGTGCGATCGGGCCGGGACCCTCCTATGGTGACGAGGGATCCGGCGGTCGGGAGAGCGCGTTCACCCAGCGTAACACCACCATCCTCGCCTGGAATCTGATGCACGTGGCCGCCATGTTGAAGGCCTCCGGTGGATTGCCGCGTTATGGCAATGACCGTGAGGCCTTCAATGACGGTGCGGTCTTCGGCCACCCCAATCCGGAGTACCGATAGACCCGGGCGCTTGTGACCCTAACCGCGCTGTTCCGGCGTGAAGCCTTCCAGCGCCTCGGCCAGGCCATCGACGTAGGATGCGCCGGCTGGCACGGTCAGGCTCGAGCCTTCGAAGTCATCGCCGATCGCTTCGGCCCGGCCGCCGAGGCAGGTCGCCAGGAAGCCTTCCGCCACGCCGTAGAAGGCGAGCCGGTTTTCCGGCCGCGCAAAGCCGTGGCCCTCATCGGGGAAGAGCGCGTAGGTCACGGGAATACCCTTCTCCTGCATGGCGGTGACGATCTGGTCGGATTCCGCCTGCTTGACCCGCGGGTCATTCGCGCCCTGGCCGATCAGCAGCGGCTTTGAGATGTTCTCGACGCTGTTGAGCGGCGAGGCGGCCTCGAGTATGGCGCGGCCTTCCTCGGTGTTCGGGTCGCCGACGCGTTTCTCCAGCACCCGGCGGAAGCTCTCCCAGTAGGGCGGGATGGAATCGAGCAGGGTGATCAGGTTCGACGGACCGACAATGTCGACACCGCAGGCGAATTCATCCGGGGTGAAGGTGAGCCCGGCCAGCGTGGCGTAGCCGCCATAGGAGCCGCCCATGATCGCGACGCTGTCATCGTTGGTCACGCCTTCGGCCACGGCCCAGTCCACCGCATCGATGAGGTCGTCATGCATCTTGAGGCCCCATTCGAGGTCCCCGGCATTGACAAAGGACTTGCCGAAGCCCGTGGAGCCGCGGAAGTTCACCTGCAGGACGGCGTAGCCGCGATTGGCCAGCCATTGCGGCGTGGAGCGGTAGCCATAGCTGTCGCGCGCCCAGGGGCCGCCATGGACATTCAGCACCAGCGGCAGAGGCGCCTCGGGACGCCCGTCGCCATCGGCATCGGTGCCCGGCGGCAGGGTGAGATAGGACACAAGCGTGAGGCCGTCGCGGGATTCGATCATGACAGGCGTCATACTGGCGAGCGCCTTGTCCGCGAGTTCCGGGCGCACCGAGAAGAGCTCGTTGAAGCTGTTGGCGGCCCGGTCCCAGAGATGGTAGGTCGCCACCTTGTCGGACTCGGTGTTGACCACCACCCATTTCGACCCGTCATCGGTCGTGGAGGCGCGCGAGACCTCGCCGTCGAAACGGGCATTCAGCGCGGCGAGAATGCGCGCGCCGCGCTCGTCCAGGGCGAAATATTCGGTCTTGTCGTAGGTGACGGCGTAGACATAGGGCTCGCCCGTGTCCGGGTCGCGCCAGGTGCCGCCGATATCGGCCCGGTCATCGAGCGCGATCAGGTCCTTCTCGCCGGTCTCGAGGTCCATGGCGAAGAGCGCGCCGGTGTCGCGGCCCTCGCTCTCGATCAGGTAGAGCGTGGAATTGTCCTCGCTGAAGCCCGAAAGGCCCGTTGTGTAGAGGTCCTCCGGCGACACCTCCATGAAAAGCTCCCAGCCATCCCCGGTGCGGCGATAGTATTCCGCCCCGCCGGCGGGCGTGGATTTCTGGCCGAAGCGCAGCGCCAGGTCATTGTCGAAGATGAAGCCGCCGAAATCCTCGGTGTTCTCGTAGATCAGGCTCAGTTCGCCGGTCTCCACATCGAGATTGTAGACATCATGCCAGCGCGGATCACGATTGTTGATGCCGATGATCATGCGACCGGGAATGTCCTCGTCGCTGGCAATGATCTGGACACGGGTGTTCTCGAAGGGGGTGTAATTGGTTTCCTCGCCCGTCTCCGGATTGACGCCGTAGAGCAGGAAATTCTCGTCGCCGCCCTTGTCCTGGATGTAGACCAGACGGTCGGTGCCCGGCACCCAGCCATAGCCGCGAATGCCCCGCCCGGTGTCACTTGTGATCGCCCGGGCGGCCTCCACATTGCCAGCCGGTGCGACCCAGATGTTCATCACACCGTCCACCGGGGCAAGGTAGCTGATCATCTCGCCGTCGGGGCTGACCTGGACACTGGAATAGGTCGGATTGCCGAAGATCAGTTCACGCGGGATCAGCTCTGCCTCCACGCGCGCCTCTGCCGTCGCGGTCGCGGGCGAATTGTCAATCTTCGCAGCCGGGGAGGCGGCGTTGTCCTTGGTGGCCTGGGGCGCGGCGTCATCCATGGCGGTTTCGGTGGCGCAGCCGGCCAGCGCGAGGGCGCTGGCGCCCATGAGCATCATAATCAGGGAGCGTGGCATCCCATCCTCCATCATGTTTATCGATAAAGGCTTTATGTGGCACGAGAAGTCATGGGTAAACCCCCGGCGCGAAAGGCGCGGGCGATTTTCCCCCGGAGAGGAAAGATTGCCGGATCGGAGCGGATGAAACCGGAAAAGACGAAGGGGCCCCGCGCGCGGGGCCCCTTTCTCCCCTTATCGCCCCCGTCCGGCCTGTGGAGGCCGCGGTCGAGGGCGATGGGTCGGTGTTGGGTTGATAGCCGGCACGGGGCGTACTTGTCAAAGCCCGCCTGCACCCGAATTACAGACATGGCCGCAAGCTATGGCAAAGGTGCAACACATGGGCAAAGCAGCGCGTCAGGGTGAG
>CAZXWB010000234.1:0-3298 GCA_964644395.1 uncultured Hyphomonadaceae bacterium
GGCGCCATGGCGGAATTTCTCACAGACTATGGCGTGATGCTGGCCAGCCTGGCGGCGACCGGTCTCCTTGCCGGCCTCGTGGCGGGCCTGTTCGGGATTGGCGGCGGCATCATTATCGTGCCGGTCCTTTATTACCTCTTCAGCGAGCTCGGATATGGCGAGAATGCCATTCACATCGCCATCGCGACCTCGCTCGCCACGATCATCGCCACCTCCATCCGTTCGGTCATGGCCCATCACCGGCGCGGCGCGGTCGACTGGGCGGTGTTGCGGGCCTGGACGCCGTGGATCGTCATCGGCACAATGCTCGGCAGCCAGCTCGCCGCGCGTATCCCGGGGCGCGAACTGACCATCTTCTTCGGCTGCGTCATGCTACTGCTGTCGGCGCAGATCGGGCTGGGCCGTCCGAACTGGCGCCTGGCTGAAGACCTGCCGGGCGGACCGGCGCGATGGGGGCTTGGCGGGCTCATGGGGGCACTCTCGGCCATGCTCGGCATTGGCGGCGGCACGCTGGGCGTCAGCCTGATGACGCTGTGCGGGCGCTCCATCCACCAGTCGGTGGCCACGGCGGCGGGCTTCGGCGCGGCCATCGGCGTGCCGGGCGCCATTGGCTATGTGGCTGCGGGCTGGAACCAGGCCGGCCTGCCGCCGGGCGCAGCGGGTTATGTCAACCTGTTCGCCTTTGCCATTATCTCGGTGTTCACCGTCTCCATGGCGCCGGTGGGGGCCTGGATGGCCCATGCGCTTCCGGCACGATCGCTCAAGCGGCTCTTCGCCGTCGGGCTCGCCATCATCGCGGTGAAGATGGTTTACGACCAGCTTGCCTGATGTCGCGCAATCGTCACTTGTCGGATGGGCTTTGGTCTGCCTTCATTCGGCGGCCTCCACACCAAGAGGCTGTCGGAAATGAGGGAGAGACCATAATGAAGAAGCTGATCGGCGCTTCGATGGCTGCGCTGTTCGTCGCCGCACCGGCGCTCGCGGCCGCCAATGTGATCAAGTTCGAACCGTCCGACGGCGAGGCGGTGACCATGACCTTTAATGAGGACGGAACCGTGAATGCCGACAATGGCGCCACGGGAACCTACACCTGGGACGAGGAGACCAGGACGATCTGCGGAACTTTTGAAGGTGCCGAGGGAGAGACCTGCGCGACATTCGAGGCGGTCTCCGACGAGGTCGGTTTCTCCACGAACTACACCGCGACCAATGGCAATTCCGGCACGGCGACGCTCGTCGAGGTGAAGGAATAGCTGCCGAGCCGCGCCACAACGCTGCGGGCAAGTCAGGCCGCAGTCGTCCGGCCTACTGCCGCAGGATCAGATTGTCGCGCCGGAACTCGTAGGAATAAAGCTCGCCCAGGAAGCTCATGCCGAGCAGGGACTGGGTGAGCCCCTCCTGCAGCACCATGGCCTCGACATTCTCGACCTCGATGCCGCCAATCTTCACCGATTCCAGTGTGATATACGCACCAAGCACCTCGCCGCCGGCCGTGCGCACGCGCCAGCGATAATCCAGCCGGTCCGGATCGAAGCCGACCTTTCGGGCATCTTCCCGGGTCAGGGCCACGGTGCTCGCGCCGGTGTCCACCATGACGCGGATGAACTGGCCGTCGAGATTGGCGCGGGCCCAGTAATGGCCGTCATCTTCCCGGCGCAGCGCCGCCAGGCCGTGGCCGGCCGGCGTTTCCGGCCCGACGGTTGCGGTGCGTTCAGCCACGGCCGAGGCAACTTGCGCACTGTCGCTGGCAGTCGGCGCCACGCCCGCCTTGGCGGGCTCAGCGCCTCCATCACCCTCGCTCGCGGGCAAAATCAGCAGCGCCGAAAAGAAGGCGACACCGCAGACAAACAGCAGGGTCGGGGCGAAGGTGCGCGGGCCCATCAGGACGCGGCTCCGCCGGCACCGCCCGCGCGGGCGCCGAGCCGTTCGTTCAGAAGCTTAAGGCGTTCCGGCAGTTGTTCCATGACCGCGGTGCGCTCCGCCGGTGACATCAGCGCCCAGCCAGCGATTTCAGAGAGCGACCGTCCGCAGCCGCAGCACAGCCCTGACGGACCGTCCACGGCGCAGACCTTGATGCAGGGCGAGGCGATGGGCTGCCGCGGACCATGCGGCGGTGAAGCGGGATGTGTCGGCTCGGTCATGGGCTCCATAGTGATCGCTGCTCCGGCCACCGGCAAGGACTATCGCTGCGCAGGGGAATGGCACGGCCATTGTCTGTCACACAACTGTCGTCAATTCACTCCACTAACTGTACTGTACCGGCGTTAGGCTCAGGTGAAAGCAAACCTTAGGATTCAAGCGAGATACGACGTGTCGCTGCTGCGAAACCGGAATGGAACAGGCATGGAAGATGCGGCCCGCCCCCTGCAGGATGTACGCGAACTCATCGCGCGTATGCCGGACGTCGATTCCGAGATGTCCCAGGCAGCAGCCGAGGCGCTTCTGGACCGCTACCAGCGTCCGGAGGAGTTCGGTCGCCTCACCAGTCTCGGACGCTGGCTGTCGGGCTGGCAACGCCAGTATCCGCCACGCATCGAGCGTCCGGTGACGGCGATTTTCGTCAGCGGCCACGGCCTCGCCGACACGGGCGTCTCGGTCAGTTCCTCGGCCGGTGTCCTGAAACGACTGGACGCCCTGCGGGCGGGCAAATCGGCGCTGAACGCCATCGCCTCCAAGGAAGCGGTCACCATCCGCGCCTTCGAACTGGCGGTGGAAAGCCCGACACCCAACATCGCCGATGCCGCCGCCATGACGCCGAAGGCATGTGCCTCCACGATTGCCTACGGGTTCGAGGCCCTGGCGGAGGATCCCGACTCACTGGCCATCGGCGTGATGGGGGCGGGCGTGGGCACCGCGGCAGCGGCGATTGCCTGTGCGCTTTATGGCGGCGACCCCGCCTACTGGGTGCGTCCGGGCCCGGGCACGCCACCGGAAATCGCACGCAAGCGGGCTGAACTCGTCACCACGGCGCTCGCCCGCCACAGGGGCGTTGGCGAAGAACCGCTAATGACGCTGGCGACGCTCGGGGGACGCGAAATCGCCGCCAGTGTCGGTGCCATCATCGCCGCGCGCCACCAGGGTGTTCCCGTCATTCTCGACGGCTTCGCCACCGCAGTGGCCGCAGCCGTGGTCAAGGCCGTGCGTCCCGACGGCATCGACCATTGCGTCGTGGCCAACCGGACCCTGCGCCCGGCCCATGAGGCGCTGCTCGAACGGATCGGGCTGAAGCCGCTCATGGATCTGGGCCTGATGAGCGGCGGCGGGCTTGGCTCGACGCTGGCCTTCGGTCTCCTGCGCT
>CAZXWB010000235.1:0-3265 GCA_964644395.1 uncultured Hyphomonadaceae bacterium
GAAAACGGGTCAGCCCTCTCCGTGCAAGCACGATTCTAACGCATTTCCCGCGTTGTGACAACGGCTCTGTGCGGACTCCGCAGGTGTGACGAGGAATCCTCGCGGATTCCTCTCCGGCGAGCCTCTTCGGCATCTCCTTCACGCCCATCCCCTGTGGCAGGAAAGGAGTACCGCCTGGACTGCATCTTCACATGACCCCTTGAAACCCACAAACCGAAACGCATGCCGCGCGTGTTGCGCGGCGCGCAAACAAACAAGTAATCCAATGTTCGGCCCAAAGTCCCGAACGCAAGACAAAGGATCAAAGAACATGGACATTCCAAGTTACAAGCGCTGTTCACGCTTCATCTGCTTGGCCATCATGGCGGCCTTGGCGGCCCCGCTGGCCCATGCAGGTGAACTGGACCTCACCAGCTACCCCGGAACGATAATCGAAGGTGGCTTCAATGTCGCTTCCGGCCAGGCGCACTACTGGAACGCCTCCAGCGGCTACCACATCCTGGACACGACGACCGGTGCCATCACAGACGTCGGCACGCCGGACTCCTACAGCACCAACTACGGCGGCGACCCGTTCGGCATTTACGACGCCACCTCCCAGAAGTTTCACGCCGCCACCTATGCCAGTGGATCGGAGACGTTCCTCTACACATACGATCACGCAGCGGAAGAATGGGCGGACGCCGGTCAGGCGGTCAACATGTATGGCGGTGCGATCAGTCAGGGCACCCTCTACATCTCCGGCCTGCGCGAGCCCTGGAGCGGCGGGTTCGACACCAACTATATCTCACTGTACGACTTCTCCGGCAACGATCAGCACGACGCACTGATTGAGACCGGGGGCGCGTCGGCCCACGTAGCCGTAGATACGGCGGGAAACGTCTATTACGCCACGTACGGGGACTGGGGTTCCCATGGCAGACTGTACAAATGGGACGCCGCCTCCGTGCAGGGCGTGATCAACGACCTGGCGGGCGGTGATGAAGATACGTACCTGGATCTGACGGACGGCGAGATTCTCTCGACCCTTCCGGCCGGGGGCAACGGCATCGCCGTGGACGACAGCGGGGCCGTCTTCTTTACGATCAACAACTGGTCGGACCCGTCTCTGTCCGGCGTATTGCGATGGGACGCGTCCATGGGGACAGGCGAGGCCGAGAATTTCCAGATGCTTCTCTCAAAGGAAGACGCCGGCCTCGACCCAGGAGATTTTGCCTGGTTCGGACCGGTGGCCATCGACGGCACCTTCGACCAGGGCGACACGTTGTACACGTCGCTGGGTTTCAACGGGCCGATCTACGGGATTACCGCGGTTCCTGAACCAGCGACGATGCTGCTGCTGGCTCTGGGCGGCGCAGCGACCTTGATTCGTCGCAGGTCGCGGAGCTGAGCCCAGATGATTACACAACACCACAAACATGCACTGGAGAATGACACTATGAGAATACATGCATTAACAGCATTGGCGTTGATCCTGTTGATCTGTGCCAGCGTCGCACAGGCCGGTCCCTACTCGCCCGGCAAGGGCGGGCCGGATGAAGCAGGTTTTATTGACGCCGGCATTGCCGGATTCATCGGCCCCGCCGGCGAGGGCACGACCAACCCGCACATCCACGACCCGGGGCAGACGGACAACGGCAACTGGGTCAACCCCTACTTCGCCGGCTGGGCGACCGGGTTCGAGTCCTACGACCCGTCCGACCAGATCGGCTTTTACGGCAATGACGGGATTCCCACTGACTACGGCGGCGGCAATCCATCCGATCCGTTGCAGGCCTGCGGACCCGTCACGGGCAACGTCATGCATGTCGTGTGCATGGGCGACCGCGACGCTGACGAGATCGCCAATGGCGATGCTCCCGGCACGCTGACCCTGACCTTTGACAAGCCGATCATCAATGGGCCGGGTGCGGACTTCGCAGCCTTCGAGAACGGCTTCGTCTCCAACTATAATACCGGGGCCGGTAGTGCCATGGGCGAGATGTTCGCCGAACTCGGATTCGTCGAGGTGTCCACCAACGGCAGCGATTTCGCGCGGTTCCCCGCCGACTACCTGAACCACCCCGACGGCTTGCCGGGTGGCGATACGGACGGCGACGGGAGTCCCAACAACATCGCCTATCTGACCCAAGACGTGAGCAATCTCCACAACTTGGCCGGCAAGCACGCCAACGCCTATGGCGAAAGCTGGGGCACACCGTTCGATCTGGATGATCTCCAGAGCGACCCCCTGGTGCAGGACGGAACGGTCAATCTGAACGACATCAACTACGTTCGGATTCTCGATATCGCCGGCGACGGCAGTACGCAGACCGCTTCGGGGCAGCGTATCTTCGACGCCTGGGTCACTTGGGGCACGGGCGGCATGGACGTCGAGGCCCTCGGGGTCATCCACCAGTTGACCGAAGACACCCACGGCAATACCCAGACGGTGGCCAAGGGCGGTAGCACTTGGGGACACTGGAATGACGACGGCGGTACGCTTGACATTCTGTTCAGCGACACAGCGCGAGGTGACGGCACCCCCGTATCGGTGATTGCAGAGTCCTACACGGATGCGGGAATTCTCGATCTCCTCGATGGCGATCTTCTGGCCGCCTGGGATGTGAATATTGGGGATCTGGTCTTCGAAGAGGACGGCGGTGGAACTCTCACCCTGCACTTCGACCCGGCAGACTACGCAGGCGATGGCAGCGATCTGGCCGTTTTCCACTATGACGGCAGCATCTGGGAATCCATCGGCATCGCCGACTACGACCTATTGACCGGCACCGTCACGACTGGCTCGGTTGATGAGTTTTCGCCGTTTGCCCTGACCGTCATCCCCGAACCGGCGACGATGGGTCTGCTGGGCTTCGGCGGGCTGGCCTTGTTGCGACGGCGGCGGAGGAACAGGTGTGTACGGACTCCGAGTCACTTCGCGCGGAGCACTGCCCGCAGCGCCGTGCCGTTGGCTGCGATAGCACTTCTTCTGGCGGCGGGCAGCACGGCGATGGCTGGCGATTTCTCGCCCGGCAAGGGGGGGCCGGGTGAAGCAGGCTTCATTGATGCCGGCATCCCCGGGCACATCGGCGGTCCCGAAGGTCCCGGTGATGTTGACCCCGATGACGGCAGTTATGTCAACCCTGTTTTTAAGGGGTGGGCAACTGGTGCAGTTTACCAGCCTTCCGACCAAATCGGTTTTTACGGCCAGGACGGTATTCCCAGCAATAGTTTCCTGACTTCAACATTGGGACACCCAATCAATGGAGCAGGTCGTAGAGGG
>CAZXWB010000236.1:0-3245 GCA_964644395.1 uncultured Hyphomonadaceae bacterium
GTGGCGCTCGGTGGCGCCGTGCACCCACCAGGCCTCCGACCAGCGCTCATGGCCGGTGAGGCGGGAGCGCAGGTTCGCCGCCTTGCCGACATAGAGCGGCTCGAGAAAGAAGAAGAAGCGCCGGCGCACGAAGACATAGATGCCGCCCTCATCGGGCAGGTTGCGGTCCGTCAGCGTGATGTTGAACCAGTATTTCCGGCCGGTTTCCCCGCGCCAGCGATGCCATCCGAACGGAATCATGGGCGCGACCGCCTCCAAGGTTAACACTGGCGCCAGATTCGTTTGGGAAGGTTAATGGCCGGTAAAGCCACCGCGGCGGCATTGTGGCGATGCGGTGTCCGTCGCGGGGGGGGCGCGCTCAGTCCAGCGTCAGCCGGGCGACATAGGCGTCCTGTGTGCCGGTGTTTGAGGCCTGCGCCCCGGTGAATCCGGCGATCCAGAAGCGGCCGTCCGGTCCGGGGACGATGGCCTGGGTCTCGGTTTCATTCGAGGCGAAGGTGAACTCGTCCACGATTTCGCCGGCGGCGTCGATTTCGAAGCCGATGCCGGTCCAGGCGGGGCGACGGTCGCTCTTGGCGTAGACCGCGCCTGTGTCCGACCAGGTGCCGAGGGCGACCACGCCACCGTCGTCAAGCGACTCCAGCCCGCTCAACCTCAGCGCGCCGGTCTTCGCGATTTTCGCCTGCCAGAGTGGATCCGAGCCATCCTCGAACCCGTAGGCGCTGAGCAGGTAGACCTCTCCGCTCGCCTCGCCCGCGGCATCGAGGGGCAGGCTGAGCACCGCGATGCCGCCATCGACCTTGGCGATGTCGATGATCGACTGTGCATTCAACGCGTCATTATAAAGCGACCAGCCATCTGCAGTTCCGTCGCTGCTGATCTGGGCGACGAACGTATCGCGATCGTCGTCAAGCCCTTCAATGCCATATCCGGCGATGTAGGCGCCGTCCTCGCCATCGGGCACCATGGCGCTGAAATGAACCTGGTAACCATCATCATAATCCTGCTCCGCGAGGACCTTGCCGTCCGGATCGAGGCGGATGAAAAGCGGAAGCCGCGCTTCGATGGCCGTTTCTTCGCCTTCGGGGGATTTATAGAAGCCCCGCAGGATGCGCATGCCGGCAATGAGAATGCCGCCGTCAGAAGTCTCAATGGCCTGCGTGGCCCGGTTGATGGTGCGCCCGACGAATTCGACCTCGTCACTCGATGAAAGGGAACTCTGGGAGTCGATGTATTCCCGCGCCATCAGCTCTCCGCTTGCATCGACCCGCAGCACGATCAGCTGCTCGCCGGCATCATCCTCGCTCTTGCGCAGGCCGCCGGCGATCCAGACGCCGTCATCGGCGGCGGGTGCGGTAACCACATCGGTGATGAAATAGCCCTCCATCACCTTCTTGCTCGCCTGCAGCCGGCCCTCGGCACTCACCCGGACGGCATAGACGCCGGGCCCGCGCCCGCCACCCTTGTAGGCCTGTTTCTGGATTTCCGGATCGAAGGAATAGCCGACCAGCCAGGCCCCGCCGCCGGTTAGCGGCGCCACGGCGTCGAAACGGTCATTGCCGCGCCCGCCGAAATTCTTCTCGTAATCCAGTTCCAGCATGGCGAGCGCATCTGGGTCGGCGACGTCCTCGCTCTCGACCAGGAAGTCGCATTCCGGCTGGCTGAGCAGGATGCGCGCAACACTGCGATGCTTGCCGTCGGGAAAATCGTCGAGATATTCGATGAGCGCTGTACACCCCTGCGCTGTGCCCACGCGCGCGGTGGCTTCGGTAAAGGCTACGGTGTCGGCGTCCATGCCGCCCGGCTCCGCCTCACGACACTCGCCCGACAGGCAGAAATCGCCGAGCAGCTCGTCATAATAGGCCGGGTTCTGGTCGTGGTCGATCTCCTCGGCAAGCGTGCGCACCTCGGTCTTCACCTCGCGGGCAATGTCGTGCAGCGGGCGGTCATCCTGGCGCAGCTTGGGCAGCAGCACCCGGGTGAACACCGAATAGGGGGAGGGGTCGTCATTGCCGAGCCGGTCAAGCGCCTTCTGGTGGGCACCGGCGGCGTACATCACCATGGTGCCTTCGGAGGCCTCGGTGCGCACCAGACCCCTCTCGAAACCCGATCGCGTGATCGAGGCGAAGGGATAATCCCGGCAGGCATCGATGATGGCGAGGGTCACGCGCGGCTGGCGCGCGCGGATGTTTTCCAGGACGGTGCGGGTCACCGCCACCGTGTCGAGGGTGAGCTGGATCTCGGAGGCGTCCTGTTCGGCGTCGGAGAGGACGAGATAGTTCTCCGACCCGTCCGACCAGCCATGGCCGGAGAAGATGAAGGCCACATCGTCGCCCGGCGCGATGGAGCTCTGGAAGGCATCGAAGGCGGTGATGAATTCCACCCGGCCCGGATTCTCCAGGAGGGTGACCTCGAAGCCGAGATCCTCCTCGAAAACCTCCGCATATCCCCGGGCATCACCGAGCGTCTTTTCCAGGTCGTCGAGCTCCTCATAATCACCGACGCCGGCGATGAAGGCCCGTTTGTCCTGTGCCTCTGCCCCGGCACTGAGGCCGATGGCCAGTGCGATGAGCGATACCCAGCTGGCGCGTCCCATGATCGTCTCCCGTGCCTTCCCCCTGGGGCCATGTTAGACCTGCGCGGCGTCTGAGGAAACCTCCGCGCTCAGCTGGGCGCGCACCGGGGCGAAACTGCGGCGATGCTGTGGACAGGGACCCAGCCGCTTCAGGGCTTCGGCATGGGCAGCTGTTCCGTAACCCTTGTGCTGGCTGAAACCATAACCGGGGTAGGCGGCGCAAAGCGCCCGCATCAGCCGGTCGCGTGCGCATTTGGCCAGGATCGAAGCCGCCGAAATCGCCGGCTCCGTCAGGTCGCCCTTGACGATGGCACGTGCCGGCAGGCCGAGATCGGGCGCGTCATTGCCGTCGACCAGCAGCCCGTCCGGACGAAGGCCGAGACCCTCCACCGCCCGGCGCATGGCGAGGTGCGTGGCCTGGCGGATGTTGAGCCGGTCAATCTCCCCGGCGCTGGCCCAGCCCACCGCAAAGGCGAGGCTGCCGGCCTCGATCCCGGGCACCAGTGCTTCGCGGCGGGTCGCGCTCAGCTTCTTTGAATCCGTCAGTCCCGTGATGGGCCGGGCGGGATCGAGGATCACCGCGGCGGCTGCGACCGGTCCGGCCCAGGGCCCGCGGCCGGCCTCGTCGATGCCGGCAGTATGCTGCGCGATGGTCATGGGGACAGACTAG
>CAZXWB010000237.1:0-3244 GCA_964644395.1 uncultured Hyphomonadaceae bacterium
CGCAATCGCACCGACATCGTGATCCGAGCCATTGACGGCGGAATTGCCTGACCTGGCCTGGACGGCGCAGGCTGAACTTAATTTTTTGCCTGCCGGCCCGTCGTGGACCTACTCAGACCGGGCGGTATGGGCTTGTATGGCCGCCATGCAGTCCACCCGCCCCCTTGAGCACGATCTGGTCCTCCTTGGCGGGGGCCATAGCCATGCGCTGGTGCTGCGCAAATGGGGCATGGACCGGCTCGCGGGCGTGCGGCTGACCCTGGTCAATCCGGGGGTGACGGCGCCCTATACCGGCATGCTGCCGGGCCATATCGCAGGTCACTATCGGCGCGAGGCGCTGGATATGGATCTCATGCGGATGGCCCGGTTCGCCGGGGCGCGGCTGGTCTGTGACCGGGCCGTGGGCATCGACATTGAGGGCCAGCGGGTCCACCTCGCCAGTCGCCCCCCGGTGCGGTATGACATTCTGTCGGTCGATGTCGGCATCACCGCGGACCTGCCGGATCTTCCCGGCTTCGAGGACCATGGCCAGCCGGTCAAGCCGCTCGGCGCCTTCGCGTCGGCCTGGGACAGTTTCGTCGCCCGGTCAGCAGCCGGAGAGACGGGCGCGGACTGCGTGGTCATCGGCGGCGGTGTGGCCGGGGTTGAGGTGGCGCTCGCCATGGCCCGCCGCCTGGACACTGAGGGCCTGGCTGGGGCGAAGATCACCGTCATCGAAGCCGGTGCGCAGATGCTAGGAGGTCTCGGAAGCGGCGCGCGGCGTTACCTGATGGCTTGTCTGAAGGCGCGGGGAATCGAAACGGTCACCGGAGCTGCCCCATCCCGCATCACAGCCAGCGGCGTGGTCCTGCCCGATGGCCGTGAAGTCGCGGCCGACTTCATCCTGAGCGCCGCCGGGGCCCGGCCCCATTCCTGGCTGGCCGGCACCGGGCTGGCCCTCACCGATGGCTTCATCAATGTCGACCCGACCCTCCAGGCCTCAAGCGACCCGCATATCTTTGCCGTGGGCGATTGCGCACACCTGACCCACGCCCCGCGCCCGAAGGCCGGGGTCTATGCGGTGCGCGAGGCACCAGTGCTGTTCCACAATCTCCGCGCGGCCCTGGCCGGCCAGGAGCTCAGGCGATACCGGCCACAACGCGACTATCTCAAGATCATCTCGACCGGCGAGAAATCCGCGGTGGCGGAAAAGTTCGGCCTTCGCCTGTCAGGTCACTGGCTGTGGAAGTTGAAAGACCGGATCGACCAGTCCTTCATGGACCAGTTTCGCGACCTGCCGGCCATGGATGCCCCCCCGCGCGCAGCAACAGGAAGCAACGATGCGGCCGGCGACATGCTCTGTGGCGGTTGCGGCGCCAAGGTCTCCCGGCAGGGTCTGGCGGACGGCCTCGCGCGCGCCGCTGCCCCGCAGCGCGGCGATGTCCTGCTGTCAACCGGGGACGATGCGGCTGTTCTGAAGCTGGGAACGGCCCGCCAGGTGATCGCGGTCGACCACCTGCGCGCCTTCACCGATGATCCCTGGATGCTCGCGCGCATTGCGGCGGTGCATGCCCTTGGCGACATCTGGGCGATGGGTGCAGCGCCCCAGGCCGGGCTCTTGTCAGTGATCCTGCCCCGCATGGCCGAGGCGATGCAGGTGTCGACACTCAGCGAAGTCATCGACGCGGCAGAGCACGTCCTGAAGGAGGCCGGTGCGGACCTTGTCGGCGGCCATACCAGCCTTGGTGCAGAACTCACGATTGGCCTGACGGTTACAGGCCTTTGCCAGGGTGAGCCGGTCGGCCTCAGCGGCGCCCGGCCTGGCGACCGGCTCATCCTCACCAAGCCGATCGGTTCGGGCGTCCTGCTGGCGGGGGAGATGCGCGCGGTGGCGAGGGGGCAGGATGTGGTCTGCGCCCTCGACAGCATGGCGCGTCCGCTCTCAAAAGCGGCCCACATCCTGGCGCCATCGGCCCATGCGATGACCGACGTGACCGGTTTCGGGCTGGCCGGCCATCTCATGTCCCTGCTCGAAGCCTCAGGGCTGAAGGCGGTGATCGACCTGGACGCTGTGCCGGTATTGCCCGGCGCCGAGGCGCTGGCCCGGAAGGGGATCCGCTCGTCCATCTGGCCGGCCAATGCGGCGCTGGGTGAGCGCATGTCCCGGCCAGAAGGCGCGAGAAGCGATCTGCTTTTCGATCCACAGACTGCCGGCGGCCTCCTGGCGGCGGTTCCCGAAAGTGAGGCCGAAGGGCTGCTGGCAGACCTTCGCGCGGCGGGCGAACCAGCAGCGTTGATTGGCGAAGTGCGCGCCGGGTTGCCATGGATCGATGTCGAGGGCGCGGGATGATCACCACGTCCCCCACATGGCTTGCTGTCGCGAACCTGTGGTGCTTACGATTGAAACCATGACAGACATGCTGCGTCGCCTGCCACAAGTTCAGAGCCTTCTGGAAACCGAGCGCGGCCAGGCGCTGGTTGTATCCTATGGGCATGCGCCCACGGTGACGGCGCTTCGCGAGCGGCTGCAGACCATTCGCGACGGCCTGCGCAATGGTTCAGCGACAACGCTGGCCCCCTTCGATCAGAGGTTTTTCGACTGCGTGGCGGGCGATATCCTGCGCGCCAGCGCACCCCGGCTGCGCAACGTCATCAATGCGACGGGAATCATCATCCACACCAATCTTGGCCGGTCGCCCCTGGCGAGCGAGGCGATCAAGACGATCGCCGATGTGGCCCGCGGCTATTCCAATCTCGAACTGGACCTTGAGATCGGCAAGCGCGGGTCGCGTTACACTCATGTCGAGTCCCTGCTTTGCGACCTCACGGGCGCTGAGGCCGCCATCGTGGTCAACAATTGTGCCGCTTCTGTGGTGCTGTGCCTCGCCGCCTTCGCGGCTGGCAGGGAGGTGGTCGTCTCGCGCGGTGAGCTGGTCGAGATTGGCGGCTCATTCCGCCTGCCGGACGTGATCGCCGAGAGCGGGGCGCGCCTTCGCGAAGTCGGCGCGACCAACAAGACCCGCATCGCGGATTATGCAGCAGCCATTGGCGAGGACACGGCAATCCTTCTGAAGAGCCACACCAGCAATTTCCGCATTGTGGGCTTCACGGCCGCGCCGAGCCGGCAGGAACTGTCCGCCCTGGCGCGCGACCGCGGCGTGCTCTTCATCGAGGATCTCGGCAGTGGCGTTCTGGTCGATCTGGCCGGCCACGGCCTGCCCGATGAACCGGTGGTCTCCGATGTGCTGAAGGCAGGCGCCGACCT
>CAZXWB010000238.1:0-3231 GCA_964644395.1 uncultured Hyphomonadaceae bacterium
AAACGATCCGGGACGGCAACCGGATCGACACCGCGCCGGAATGGCTGGCTGACCTCCGCGTCGACTGGCAGGTGAGCGACCGGCTGGCCCTCGGCCTCGGCGCCGACCATGTCGGGGAGTATTTCACCGATGCGGAAAACCTGAACACTTATGATGGCCACACCGTGTTCGATGCCCGCGCGCGGTTTGACCTTACGGAAGAGCTTGAGGTGTTCCTGATTGTGCGCAACCTGCTTGACGAACGCTACGCCACGCGCGCCGATTTCGCCTTTGGCTCTGACCGCTACTTCCCCGGTGAGCCACTCAATGCGACGCTGGGCGTGCGCAGGCAATTTGGAGGCTGAACCCATGAAACTCTACACCACCGAGGGCGCCCCGAACCCTGAACGGGTCAAATTCTTTCTCCGGGAAAAGGATCTGGAGGACCGGGTGGAGCGGGTCGAGATGTCGATCATGGAGGGTGCCCACCACAAACCGGAATACCGCGCCATCTCGCCCTTCGGCGAGCTGCCCGCCCTGGAGCTTGATGACGGCACGGTGATCACCGAGAGCCGGGCGATCTGTTCCTGGCTGGAGGGCGAGTATCCCAGTCCGAACCTGATGGGTGAGACGGGCAAGGAACGGGCCCTGATCGAGATGTGGGACCGGCGCATGGAGTTCCGCTTTCTCGTTCCCATCGCCATGTGGGTGCGCCACGGCCACCCGGCCGTCAGCCAGCTGGAGGGCGAGGACGCCACGCCGGAATGGTCGGCGGTCAACGAGAAGCGTGTCCACAATATGGCCGCCTGGCTGTCGCAGCACCTCTCCAGCCACCGATACATCGCCGGGGACCGCTTCACCATTGCCGACATCACCGCCCATGTCGCCTGCGGTTTCGTGCGGCTGATGAAGTATAATCCGGTCAAGGAATTCGCCCCGATCGGAGAGTGGGCGGAGCGGCTGAAATCCCGGCCCATGCTGGCGGAAAAGGTGTCTTGAGCGAGACAGAACGGGCCAATCCGGTGCGCGACGCGATCCTCGGGCTCGTCGGCGAACGCGGTCCCGGCAAGACCATCTGCCCCACCGAAGCCGCCAAGGCGGTGACCGCGGATCACTGGCGCAAGCTGCTACCGGATGTGCGCGCCGAGGCCGTGCGCCTGGCCAGGGCCGGGGAGATCGCGATCTACCGCAAGGGCAGGCCCGTGGACCCGGAGAATTTCAAGGGCGTCTACCGCCTGGGGCTGCCGCAGGGATGAAAGAATGTGCCCCGGATGCGGCACCTTGCGGCAAATCCGTGACCTCGGCTTGCCCGCTGGCGCAAGCCATGATCCTCTGACACTTGAAAGTTCCCGCCCGGCAGCGACCGCGTGCGGCAGAAACAGACTTCGGGGCAGGACCGTCACATGCAGATTGCACTCTTCGCCGCGCTCGCGCTCGTGCCGCTCATCTTCTTCTTTTCCATGTGGGAGATGCGCAAGCATCCGCGCGGGCTGTATGTCCTGTTCTTCGCCGAGATGTGGGAGCGCTTTTCCTATTACGGCATGCGCGCGCTGCTCATCTTCTACCTGACCTGGCACTTCCTCTATGACAGCGACTTCTCTCTCACGCTCTACGGGGCCTATGTGGCGCTTGTCTATCTCGGACCGCTGCTCGGCGGGTGGCTTGCTGACAAATATATCGGCTTCCGCAAGGCGGTGACCTTCGGTGCCGTGCTGCTGGTGGCTGGCCATGGCCTGATGGGCTTTCACGGCCCGCCGGCCACGGAACGGCTCGTCACCGACACCGCGACCTATGAGCTAGAACGCCCGACCTATAGCGAGACCCGCGACCAGCGCGAGATCATGGTGGATGGGGAAGCCTTCACCGTTACAGCCTTTGTCCAGCCGGAAGAGGGCTCGACCATCCGCGAGGTGAGCTATGTGAACGCCGCGGGCGAAACGACCACTGTCACCGGCGAGGTCGAGCGCGTCCGCACTGCGATTTACGAGACCATCCTCTTCGCCGCGCTGGCGCTGATCGTGGCCGGTGTGGGCTTCCTGAAGCCCAATATCTCCACCTGCGTGGGCGCGCTCTATGATCAGGGCGACCGGCGACGGGATTCCGGTTTCACGCTCTATTATATGGGCATCAATCTGGGCTCGTTCCTGGCGGGCATCGCCTGTGGCTGGGCGGCGGCGAATTATGGCTGGTCGCTCGGCTTTGGTCTTGCGGCCATCGGCATGCTGGCCGGGCTCATCGTCTTCATCCTCGGCCAGGGCTGGCTGGAGGGCCGGGCCGATCCGCCCGAGGGTGTGGACCTGAAAACCCCCGTTTTTGCTGGGCTTAACCGGGAATGGCTTGTCTACCTGTCGGGCCTTGCCTTTGCCGGTGTTGCCTTCGTTCTGCTGCAGTTTGCGAGCTTCACCTCGGCGGCCATGTACCCGGTTTTCGGCCTCGTGACGGCGGGGATCGTGTTCTACATGCTGACGCGCCTCGACGCAGAGACGCGCAACTCCATGATCGGGCTCCTGATCCTGTCAATCTCGTCGGTGCTGTTCTGGACGCTGTTCGACCAGGGCCCGACCTCGCTGAACCTGTTTGCCGGCGCCCATGTGACCAATGAGATTGCCGGGCAGGACTTCCCGGCCACTTATCTCCAGTCGGCCAACCCCTATTTCATCATCGTGTTTGCCCCGCTCGTGGCGGCGCTGTGGACCTGGCTCGGTAATCGCGGCTGGGAGCCGAACGCCTTCATCAAGTTCGGCTTCGGCATGGTGCAGATCGGTGCCGGCTTCTATATCCTCAATTTCGGTATCCAGACCGCCACGGCTGACGCCGAGGGCGCGCTGCGCATCTCGGTCCTGTTCATCATCCTGATGTATCTCCTGCACACGACGGGCGAGATCTTCCTGTCGCCCGTGGGCCTGTCGGCGGTGACGAAAATGTCGGCGCCACAGATTGTCGGCTTCATGATGGGCTACTGGTTCCTCGCTTCATCCTTTGCCAATGTCATCGCCGCCGAGGTCGCCAAGCGCACCCAGGTGCCCGAAGGTGCGCCGACGGCGGAAAGCCTCGCGGCGTATAATGCGGTCTATCTCCAGCTCGGCTCGGCGGCTGTCGGCCTCGGTGCGGCGCTGATCCTGCTCAGCCCCTGGCTCAGGAAGCTGTCGCGCAAGTCCGATGATCACACACGGGCCATGGAAGTGGACGCCTCGGGCGTTTCGCTCGACCGGTCGGGCGCGCGGACACCGGGGGAATGAAGACATGTTGCGA
>CAZXWB010000239.1:0-3231 GCA_964644395.1 uncultured Hyphomonadaceae bacterium
GCAGCATGGCACCACCTCAGAACCGCCCTTCGAAACTGAAGGTGAGATAAGGCCCGAAATTGCGGGTGTTGTCCTCCACGCGCAGAACCTCGCCGGTGCGGTCCGGGGTGAAGACGGTGCGCGAGAACTGGTCGTCCTGGTCGAGTATGTTGCCGAGCGTGACACGCGCGGTCGTGCCGAACAGGTCCTTGTGTTCCACAAAGACGCTGGCAAAGCCCGGCTTGGCCTCGAACAGGCTGGCATTGGTCAGGCGGAAACGCCGCCCGTTCTGCGCTTCCCGGTAGCTGAAGCCCCAGGCAATGTCGCTGCCGGGCACATCCTGGCGGACATCGACGGTCCAGCGCCAGATGGTCTCGCCATTCAGGCGGCGACGCTGGCCCGTCACCGGATCATCGATCCCGGTCCAGCGATAAAGCCCCGACAGGTCGAGCTCACCGCCGGCGAGGCCCAGCCGGTCAAGCTCCAGACTGGCATCCAGGCGCACGCCGAAGCGTTCGGCCGTGTCGATATTGCCGACCCCCTCGGTCCCGTTGCCCAGCGGCACGAGTTCGATTTCGTCCTCGATCCTTTGGGCAAAGGCATTGAGCGTGACCGCGCTCTGCGCGCCGAGCTTGCGCTCAAGCTCGGCCTCCAGGTGCCAGCGCTGGTCGGGGACCAGATCAGGATTGCCGACCTCGTCATTGCCGTCTTCCACATCGACGGAGGCGGCGAAATCGAAGAAATCGAGCTGGCCGACGCGGCGCTCCAGCGACAGGCTCCAGCTTGTCCGCTCATCCTGCTTGTAGCCCAGATTGAGCGAGCCTTTCGGGCGGGTGAACCGGCGCGCGCTGCCGGCAATGCCTGGCTGGGAGATTTCGGAGACTTCGACGCCGACGGAGAGCTGTGCGGTCAGGGCCTCGCCGAAACTGTCGCCGACGGTGACAAAGCCCTCGCCACGGATCTCTTCCACCTCGGTGGTGCCGAGGGGAAACAGTGAGGTTTCTGCGCCCTCCTGCACCGAAAAGACCGAATCCGTCTCCAGCCGGTTGAAGGCGGTTTCCAGCGAGACCTGCCAGTCGCGCCCTGAAGCGGCGCTCCAGCCATATTCGCCGCGCAGGATGGCTTCGGAGGCGGTGTAGTCCTCTTCGAAACGCTCCAGCCGCTCCGGGTCGGGACGGTTCGGGGTCAGGGTCAGGAAGCTGCCATTCTCGCCGGTCTCGCCGCGCGCCAGCGCAATCAGCTTCAGCCGTCCGGCACCCAGGTCGAGGGCAAAATCACCGGCAAGTTCGCCGTCCCAGCTGTCTTCCTTGCGCAGCGCGCGCAGGAACGCCGTCAGGCTCTCATCGGGCGCGCGCTGAACGGTTTTCTCGACCCGGTTGAAGTCGAGAAGGCTGAGCTGGCCGTTGAGGTGCAGCACCGCGCCGCCATCAAACCGCCAGGCAAGCGCGCCGCTGATGGTCTGCTCGGAGCCGGTATTGTTCAGGTCCTCATCGCGCAATTCCAGCACCGCGCCGGCTGCATCGGTGATGCGCTCACGGCCCCGGTTGGCGCCGCGGATCGGGTCATTGTCGAGGCTGAGCGACCAGTCGAAACGCTGACCCTCTCGCGAGACCGTCACAAGGAAGTCATCGAAGTAGGGCGGCAGATTCTCCCGGATGCGGGCGACGTTCACCCAGGTCCCCGACAGGCCGGTTTCGCGCGTGATGACGTTGGCGACCTGTCCCGACAGGCCCGGAATGTCGAGGCTTGCACCCTCGACAATGTCGATGCGCACGACCGCCGCCACCGGAATGCGCCGCAGGGCATCGAATACGTCCACCGACTTGCCCGACACCCGCTGCCCATTGATCAGCACATTTTCCTTCGCCTGGCCGAAGCCCCGCCCGCCGCCGCCGCCCTGGACCCTGAAACCCGGCACGCGGGAGACGAGATCCAGCGCGTTCAGCGGGGCGAATTCGCTGAAGGCCTTCGGTGTGAAACTCTGCTGGACCACGGGCGCGACATCGTCGGCCAGGGCTGCCGGAGTGATCAGGGCGAGGGGAAGGAGCCATCTGGCGGGCATTTTGTCTGTCTTTCCCAACCGAACACGCGGATCGGCTTAGACAGCGGTGCGACCATCTCGTCAACAAACGTCGTCGCTGAAACACGACCGGTTTTCTGTTCATTTCTCCCGCTGCCTTTAAGGGGGCGTAAAGCATGTTCATCCGACATGGGAGATTGAGTCCTCAGGGTGAGAACATGAAGCGCGTGGCGGTGATTTATGGCGGCTGGTCCTCGGAGCGAGAGATATCCCTCGTCTCCGGCCGCGCCATGGCGTCTGCGGCCCGCGAGGCCGGCTATGACGTGACCGAGATCGACGCCGGGCGCGACCTGTCGGGCCAACTCAACGAAGCCCGGCCGGACGTGGTGCTGAACGGCCTGCACGGCCCCTGGGGCGAGGATGGCTGTGTGCAGGGCGTGCTGGAAGTGATGGGCATCGCCTACAGCCATTCCGGCGTGCTGGCCTCCGCACTCGCCATGGACAAGCGCAAGTCCAAGGCCGTCTATGCCCAGCACGGGCTGGAGATCGCCGCCGATGTCGCTGTGACCCGCGCAGAAGCCGCCCGCGCGCACCCCCTGCCGCCGCCCTATGTGATCAAGCCCGTCGCCGAGGGCTCGAGCTTCGGCGTGGTCATGGTGCGCGAAGGTGCCAATGCCCCGGCCGACATGCTGCTGTCCGATGACTGGGCCTATGGCGACCGGCTGATGGCGGAAGAATTCATTCCGGGCCGCGAGCTGACCGTCGGTGTCATGGGCGAGCGTGCCCTCGGTGTCACCGAGATCGCGACGGCTCGGGATTTCTATGATTTCGACGCGAAATATGCCGCTGGCGGCTCAGAGCACACTGTCGAGCCGGAATTGCCCGCAGGCGTTCGTGAGCGCGCCCTTGCCGCCTCACTTGCCGCCCACAGGGCGCTTGGCTGCCGCGGCGTGTCGCGGTCCGATTTCCGCTATGATGAGGCCCGTGACCGGCTTGTCATCCTGGAAACCAATACCCAGCCCGGCATGACGCCCACCTCGCTCGTGCCGGAACAGGCCGAGCATGTCGGCATCTCCTTTCCCGACCTCGTGGCCTGGATGATCGAGGACGCCTCATGCCCCAGATAAAGCATCCCGCCGATCCCTCCCTGCGCCCGTCGGACCAGGTGAAAGCCTCCTCGGTCCTGTTCGGGCTCGTGATCATTGCTGCCCTCATCGTCGCCTCGGCGGCCT
>CAZXWB010000240.1:0-1872 GCA_964644395.1 uncultured Hyphomonadaceae bacterium
CGGCGGTGTCGCCGTCGCCGATGGCGATGATGTCGCTGCCGCCACTGTCATCGAAGGCAGTGGTGACGTTGATGATGAACCCGACGATCTGCGCGCCGGCAGGCAGCGTGAACAGATCCTTTGCGGCGGTGTCGCTGTGCGCCAGCGTGGCGCGTTGGGCGCGGAGCAGCGGGTCGGCCTGCTCCATCGGTTGGCGTGCGCCCAGGTCGACGGTGGTGTCGCGTGAAACTACGGGCATGATGTGTCCCTTTCTCCTATACGGGGCTGCCGAAGCCGTGACGGCTTACCAGCCGGTCGAATACTTGGGCAGGCCCAGCAGGTAGACCGCGCAGATGAAGTCGGGCGTGGTGCCCCCGATGGTCAGCACGGCGCGCACTTCGGCCTTGAGGCGTTCGCGGCGCAGCGCCAGGGTTTGGGTGCTCGCTTCAGCGTCTGTCACCTGGTCGAAGGTCGCGGCCTCGCCGGTGGCCGGGTCGTACAGCGCGGCGGCGGGCACGTCGGCCCAGCTGTCGCTGTCGTCGGCCCGGTGTTGGAGCACCAGGTCCAGCGTGGGGCTGGTGCCGGTGCCGGCAGCGCTGTCCAGCAGCACCACCAGGTTCTCGTCCAGCCCGCGAATGGTCACGCCGTCGCCGGCGACCACCGCCTCGTCGCGGGTGGCGACGGGATACAGCGCGTGGATGTTGACCGCGCCTGCAAGACGATCTTTCAGCATGTCGTTGTCTCCTCTTGTGTGTATTCGTCTGGTCTAACCGGCCCATCCAGTCACCGGACGGGCCGGCGGGTTAGCTGCTTGACGGGCCGCGGCTAGCCGCAGTTGGTGTGGATGTGGAACGCTTCGCTCCACATCACCGCCGTGTCGACGTAGGCCACACCCATCACGAAGGTCGCGTTCTGGTCGATGTAGCGGTGTTCGCTGACCACCAGCTCGACATCCTGCCCCATCCCGACCACCAGTTCCTGCCAGTCGCCGAAGAACAGGTCGGTCTGGCCGCCGCTGAGCGGCACCTGGTTGGTCTTGTGGTAGGGGTAGTTGACCAGCGACTGGGCGCGCACGCCGTCCATCCAGCTCTCGCGCATGATGGGATGCCCGTTGGCATCCTTCATGTACTCGAACTGCCGGAACAGGCTGGGCCGGCTGAGCCAGCCCCAGGTCTCGCTCTCGTCGACGTTGGCGTCTTCGAGCGTGCCCTGGGCGGTCGCCAGGTCGTCCACGTCCAGCGCCGCGCCGGCCTTGTCGGTGATGGTCACGCCGTCGGTGTAGCGCACGCCGAGCGGCTCCATGCCGGTGCTCTTGCCGTCGGCGGGACGCGACCCGGTCCCGTACAGCGCGGAGTATTCCAGCTTGAGGCGCATCGCCTTCTCGATGGAGTCGCGGAGCATGCCCTCGACCTGGGGCAGCACGTTGCGCAGCCAGCGGTTGGGCCAGGTGGTCGGCGCGCGCAGCTCTTTGAGCGTCAGCTGCGCGGTGGCCCAATTCACGTCATCGCCTTCGACGGCAGTGTCCTCGGCGGTCCAGTACGCGCCGGGGAGGCCGACCTGCTTGCGGACGGTCAGGCTGTCGATGCCACCCATCGGCCAGCGGAACGCGCCGGCCTGGAACAGCACCAGCCTGTCGACCAGCGGGGCGAGGATGTCGGCGGCGATTTCCTGGTGGAGCACCCACGCGCCCTGCGGGCCGGCGTCGCTGCCGGCTTTGGCCGCGCGGTCGAGTTGGAACAGCCGGGCGCGGGCCTGGGGGAGCGTGGCGCGGCGGAAGTTAGGCGGGGTGACGCCCAGCGCCGCCAGCACTGCGTCCTCGACCGCCGGCGCGCGCACCCCCATATTGACGTGGGGGGCGTGCAGCGCCCGCGAGCGGGCGGCTCTTTGGCCACC
>CAZXWB010000240.1:1972-3224 GCA_964644395.1 uncultured Hyphomonadaceae bacterium
ACGTGGTGCGGCATGGGCGGGTTGCCCGCCGGCGGTGTGTCCAGCACACTGCGCGCGGTGCGCAGCGCGTGGTAGTTGTAGGTCGAGCGGGCCGGGACGTCGGTGTCCGATTCCGGGGCGACGTCGGGCGCGTCCGTGTCGGCCTCGCTGTCGTCCGGCTCGTCGTCGGCGTCGAGCTGCGCGCGCAGCGAGGCCAGTTCGGTAATGACGGCCTCGTCGCCCGCGTCGTCGTCGATGCTGAGCGCCATACGCAGCGCTTCGGCATCGACGTCGTGCTCGTCCTCGCCGCGCAGGGCGGCGATCATCGTGTCCATACTGGCGCGGACTGCGTCCGGCGTGGCGTCCACACCGAAAAAGTCAGCCAATGCGCGCAGGGCTTCAGGATTCATGATTGTTCCCTCGCTTATGTGTGAATCTGACGATTGCTGCCCGCCGGACTCGTGCGCCTCCCGCGCCTGTGAGTCGTCGTCGGGCGATGACACCGCAGCCACCGTCGGGTCGCGCTGCGGGTCGTAGACGGATTTGCAGGATGTCAGCGTCACTATGACCCGGCCATCCTCAACCGGCATCCGTCGTGCCGGGGAATTGACAACGTCCTGGATGGTGGCCTGCATGCCGTCGAGTGTGACCGGTCCCAGGCCCGGCTCAGCGGGCTGTTTGGTCAGCGACCAGCCGGCCAGCGGCCACATGCGAATCTCGCCGTTGGCCATGTTGGTGCCCTGGTCGACGTAGTGCAGGATGCTGTCGGAGCTGTACGACAGCTGCCCGGCCTCAATCTCGCGCCGGGTGCGCTCGTACAGCGGGTGGTCGGTGAAGAGTTCGTGCACCGCCCACACGCCGAAGCCGTAAATCTCGACGACACGGCGCTTGCCGATGGGCTTGTAGCCGTAATCCAGGTCCAGGCCGTGCTCGTACCACAAGGGCGCGTCCTGGTAATACTCGGCCAGCAGGTTGGTGAGCGTGGAAAAATGGGTGCCGTAGCTGTCCGGGTCGTCGACGCCGGTGAACTTCATGCCCCAGCCCTTGACCAGCACTGTGCCATCGGCGGTGTGTTCTAAGGTCATGGCGCGTCCGGCGGCGCGTGCCTTGCGTACTGCGCCCCAGGCGGCCAGGAGGGCTTTCTCCTCGTCGCCGGTCTGCTCCAGCACACGGTTGAAGACGGCCAGCCACTGTGCTTGCTCGTCGGGCGAGAGCAGGTCCCGCACCTGGGCGGGTAAGTCGCTAATCGTGCTGTACGGCATGGGCTTCCTCC
>CAZXWB010000241.1:0-3183 GCA_964644395.1 uncultured Hyphomonadaceae bacterium
ACATCGGCGTCGGCCTCCTGGGCCGAGGCCGGCATGGAGAGGAGCGCGATGCCCACCGCGCACAACAAGCTTCTGCGAGACATCTGTACCCCCTCGCGGGACTTCACATCCGTCCCGTTGGCGCCGCTCCCCACGGCATCAAGTCTTACCGGTCGCCTTATGGGCGAAACAGGCGGCCGTGTCTCCTGTGGATAATCCGGATTTGACCTGCGGGGCTTTCGAGTCTCTTCTGGCAGGTCAGGGTGGGCAGAGACAGGGGATGCACGGTATGAACGCCCGCATATGCCATACACTCGCTCTGATTGGACTGTTCTGTCTGGCCGGCTGCTTCTTCACCAGCGAGACACCGCTCATCGCAGAGGATGAGGCCATCCAGCCGTTTACCGCCGAAACCGCGGTGACGCTCTGGTCACAGGAACCGAATGACCCGGCGATCTGGACCCGGGAAACCAATCCCGATGGCACGCCAACGACGGTGCGCTGGCAGCTTCAGGACGGCGACTATTTGCTCACCGATGGCAGTGGCGATGCTGCCGGTGACCGTTTCGTCGTCCGTTTGATGACACTGGAGGAAGGCGGCCGGACCCTCATTGTGCAGGTCGGCAGCCCCGAGGAGCCGGGCGAGTACATCTACGGCCTGGCGCTGATCGGCGAGGCGGGCCGGCTTTATTTCGACCTGCCCTCGCCGGATGAGATGGATGCCGGGCTTGCCGAACGCCTGGAGTGCGCGCGCACGGCCTCGCAAAGCTGCCAGTTGTCGAGCCGCGACGACCTTCGCCTTAAAATGGCGGCACTGGCCGAAGACGTGCATTACGAGGGCTACATGAAATTCGATTTGGCGGATGGGGTGACTTTGCCGCCTGAAGATGCAGCCGAGAGGGTTTCGGCTGAAGAATAGACCGCGCGCCCAACGTGAAGAGGCGTTCGACCCAGTCGCTGTCGTCGCGGGGGGCGCCAGGGTCGGTGCCGGGAACGATAGCAAAGTGCGGAACGCTCCACCCCATGCCTGACACCCCTCCATCTCCCGAGACGCCCGCCTGCTACCTCCATGGGCTGCCGGGCGCGACCGATGCGGAGTGGCGCATCGCCTTCGGCGAGCGACCGCCGCTCCACGCTCTGATCGGGATCGAGCGCCTGCCGGCCCTGACGCCTGCCGGTGGCTACCGGGACGGCGTGCTCACGGCGTTCGATGCCGCGATCAAGGCAGCAGGAGGCGGCCCTGTCCGCCTGGTCGGCTTCTCCCTCGGCGCAATGGCGGCGGTGCATATCGCCGCCACCCGGGCCCACCAGGTGTCGTCGCTGGACCTCATTGCCCCGGCAGCGCCGCTGCAACTGGGAGATTTCCTCGCCGACATGGCCGGCCGGCCGGTTTTCGAAGCGGCGCGGGCGGGCCGCGGGCGGCTGGGCCTGCTCACTGGCCTCCAGTCCCTCGGCCTGCGCCTGGCGCCGGGTCTGGTCGCCGGTCAGCTCCTGTCGAGCGCGCCCGAAGCGGAGAGGACCCTCATGTCGAGGCCCGGCCACCGGGCGGCATTTGTCGAAGGGATGAAGCACGCTCTCCTCGATCATCCGGCCGCTTACCGGGCTGAGCTGCGCGCCTATGTCGGGGACTGGTCGCCGCTGCTTGCGCAGGTCAGTGCGCCCACCTGCATCTGGCAAGGCACCAACGACACCTGGGCGCCGCCGGCCATGGCCGAAGCGCTCGCCGCCGCGCTCGGCGGTCCGGCACGGATCGAATGGTTGGAGGGCTGCGCCCATTACGGCGCGCTCGTCAAGGCGCTTCCGGGCGTCCCGTTTCGCCAGCCACCGCACGAGGCGGAGGCATGAGAATGTTCAGACGGCGCAGCTCGTGCATGCGGCCGTCAACCATTTCGCCCTCGATGATCTCCGAATTCACCAGTGCCAGGTTCCGCCCGCCGGTGAAAATGGGCCGGGCATTGCCGTACCAGTCGATGCAGGACACCTCGCACTCATAGTCGGCCTCCTCGACGCTGTCGGCATTGGCGCGCAGCGTGCCCGCCAGCGTCAGCGAGGCGTTTGCGCGGACGGTGAGGTAGGTCATGTCGGAGGTATCGGACCAGAACCACCAGCGTCCGCCCTCTTCCTCGTTTCGCACCGTGGGTATGCCGATGAGGCCGGTGCCATCCCTGGCGATGCTGGAATTGAATGCATGGCTGCGGTTTTCGCTCTCATAGCGTCCGCCGAGCACGATTGTCCCGCCGAGCCGCGGCGTGTCGCGCAGGTCGATCAGGCTGACATTCAGGCCCCGCACGTCGCGATATCCGGTCAGCGCCATATAGGGTCCGGCGCGTTCGGCCCGGATCACGCCGTGGGGGATGTCGATGAATTGCGGGGCACGCGGATCGGCCGTAGGCAGGACGATCGCCTGGCCCGTATCGCGGGCGTCGGTCTCGTTCGGCGCCGGTGGGTAGTCGCCCCAGGAGGAGCGCCCGCCATAGACCAGATAGTCCGGCGTGAAGCGTGCCTCATAGGCCGCGCCCTTCGGGCTCGGCACCTCGACATAGGCGCTGTCCGGCGTGCGGTCCAGCGTGTCCGACAGGCTGTCGAGCGGCGTGGCGAAATAGGCGAGCTCGGCGGTTTCCTTGCCCATCCAGCGCGGGCAGTCGGCGGCGTTCCAGTCCAGCAGCGCGCGGAATTCGCCGCCGTCCATGTCCATGGAGAACTGGTTCTGCGGCTTGCCGCGCACACCCGTCACGCGGGGCTCCGAGCCATCGATGGGCAGCTGCACCAGCGCCCCTTCGCCGACCATCTCGGCGCCGGGGCGCAGGTCACCCTCGCACATGGCAATGGCTTCGGCTTCGGCGGCCTCGCTCATCTCCGCCGGCTCATCGATCCAGGTCTCGGAATAGCCCGGCGCCATCCACAGCCAGAAGGCCTCGCGCGTGACGAGGAATTCGTAGTCTTCGGTGCCGACAATGGCGTTGGAGGAACAGGCGGGCGCGCTCTTGTCGCTTGCGCCGTCAATGTCGCAGACCGTGACGGTGTGAATCACCGGGTCGGCGACGCGCTGCACCGGCATCCAGATGTCCTCGGCCCTGAACAGAGGTTCGCCCAGGTCGCGGCGGTCAATGCGGTCGCCTTCGGCGCTCTCCTTCTGCCATTCGCGGATTTTCGGCGGGTCGAAGGCGTCCCACCAGCCCTGGCCGTAGAGAAAGATCGGTGTGT
>CAZXWB010000242.1:0-3179 GCA_964644395.1 uncultured Hyphomonadaceae bacterium
GTCGGATTGGGATGGCCGTAGTAACCACCCTGCTCGACCTTGAACAGGAAGTCGGGTTGTTCGGACACGCCATTGAGCGCCGGTACCGACGGACCGGAGTAGTTCAAGCCATCCGGACAAATGTCCGCCGCATCACTGGCCGGGGTGTTGCCGGGCGCGGAACCATTGGTCGGCACATAGAGGAAGCCGTTGCTGTGCCAGACCAGGTCGTAGGCGTTACGGACGCCTTGACCGAAGATCGTCACCGGCGCGCCGGTCGCAAACGGATCGTAGCTGCCGCCGTCCTCGGTCTGCACATCGACCGGCGGGGACGTGATCGCATCCGGATCCACGCGCAGCGTCGCGGCACTGAGCAGCGTCTCGGTATCGTTCCACGTGCCGTCCTCCGCGCCCATCGCCGACATCGAGCCGACGTTGACGTACAGGTCGCCGTCGGGACTGAACGCCAGGCTGTTGACCCAGTGATCCCCGGTCGAGCGTGGCAGTCCGGTGACGAAATCTTCCGCAGTTTCGAGATTGGCGCCGCTGAGGCGGGTGATCTTGCCGGAGAACTTGTCGCCGCCAAACTGGCCTCCCTCAACATGCGTGACCCACGCGATCAGATTGCCGGGCGTCGCCGCGGGATCAAACACCAGACCAATGGCCGAACGGCCCTCTGTTTCGACGTCATTGATCGTTGTCAACACCTGTTCATCATTGGCCAGTGTGCCGTCGGCGTTGATGCTCCAGCGATGAATGTCGGCGTTGATGTTCATCGCATACAGCTTGTCGTCCGGGCCGACCGTCAGCGAGGTATAGAACCTGCCATCGGTGACCGGTAGCGCCACCTGCTGGAACTGGGCATCGGTCAGCGTGCCGCTGCCGGTGCCAATGGCTGGCGTCACGTTCCAGGTAAAGCTGATCTGCGTGCTGTCCGCACCGTCGTCGACGGTGACGGTGACGTCGTAGGGGCTGTCGGAAGCTGCACCCGCGTCGATTGCGCCGGTGATCTGGCCATTGGTCGGCTCGATGCCGACCCCGCTGGGCTGGCCGCTGATGCTATAGGCGAGGTTGCCCGGGGCTTCGTCGGGGTCGGTGGCAGAAACAGCCAGACCAGCGTTGGAGATGTTGTCGCCCTCGGCGTTGGTCTGATCGGCGATGGGATCGACCACCGGCGGCTGATTATCCAGCGTCACATTAACGTAGTCCCACGTCGCGGTGAACTCCAAAGAGTTTCCGAACGACGTGGCGATGAAACCAACGGCCAGGCCCTGATCATCGCTCGAGGAGAGCCAGCCCATCGGAATCGAAACAGGGTTGCCGATGTCGTTCACCGGGCCGTCATCGGCGCTGTATTTCGCCTGCACCGTGCCCGCGCCCGGATCGACGGACAGGAAAAGCACGATGTTCGTTGCACTCATCAGGCCGCCGCCAATGGCGACCTGCTGGTTTCCATCGCCGCTAGCGGCTTCCCCTTCCTCTTCCAGTAAGACCTGGAAGCCGCTGTCCTGGCCCTCGAGGTCATTGAGGACGACCTTGAGGTAGTTGTCCTGGTCGCCGGTCCCGATGTAGATGCCCTGCGAGGCGTAGTTGCCGCTGATGCCGCTGATGCCGCCGAACGGGCCATTGATCTGGGCTTCGACGGTGAATGGTGCCGTGTTCTGATCCACGTCCACACCAAACTGGAGGGCGTTGACCTGCGAGTTTTCGTCTTCGAAGGTGTCGCCTTCGCCCACCGAGGGGTTGGTGAACAGACCCGAGGTACCGCCAAGGATGAGGTCGTCGTCGGGGTCGAGCAGATCAAGATAGTCGGTGCCGTTGGTCATTAGGCCCGTGAAGCCGATACCGCCAAAGCCGAAGCCGGTCGAGTTGAAGAGCTCGCGCTGGACGGGAAGTGTCGTCGTGGTGCCGTTATCGGCGTCGATGGGAAAGGGATCGCTGGTGTCAAGCTTTCCGTCGTCATCGTCGTCCGGGTCGTTGAGATTCGAGTCCTTGAAGCCGCCACCGGCCACAGTGCCGTCGAAGTCCTCCGGCTTGCTGGCGCCCGAGCACGGGTCGGTGCCGTTGTCGATTTCGTCGGCGTTGGAGTATTCGTCGCTGTCTTCGTCGATGGTGTCGTCGTCGGCTCCGGTGCAGGCGCCGGGCGTCCCGCCGTCGTAGTCGGCCGGTTCGAAAATGGTGATGTTGTTGGCGCCGTAAGTGGCCGCCCATACAGTGCCACCGAAGGCATCGTCGTCGCCCTGGGCAATCACATCGAGCGGCAGCGAGCCAAAGCCCGAGGCAAAATCGGACACACTCGTGACGCCGTCGCCGGCCTCATTCAGTACGATGCGGTCGATCGGGCCGGTGGGCTTGAATGCGGCCGTCAGCAGGTTGCCCCGCAAGGCGCCCTCAAAGTTGGAGGCGGTGTACTCGGTAATGCCGTTGGTCGAGCGATTCCAGGTCGTGAGGGCACCGTCGTCGACGCCGGGCTGGCGGTAATCGCACTCGACCGGGTTGGCCAGTGCCAAAGGCACCGCCGGCCAGTCGGCCGGCAGCGGGTTGTTCGTGTCGCTGCCGTCGCGAAACACGCCGCTACCGCCAATGCCGTCGCGCGTGTAGAGACCCGCGCCCACCGGGTTGGCGCGGATGGGATTCGGGTGGCCGGCGTAGTAGCCCTTGCTGGGCACGTAATGCAAATTGTCCCGGTTATTGACTTTGGGGTCGGGAATGCCGTCGCTTCCTACCAGCAGCTCCGCGCCAACGGGATAGGCGGGATCGCTGGGATAGTTGACTGGATCGGGGCCGGGACCCGACGAGCCAGGTTCGCCGGGAAGGTACTGGTTGGTGCAGGCGTTGCTCTCCTCGAACTGTGGGTAGCCGCCCCAGCCGCCGTTGGGGCCGTTGTCCACCACGTAGAGCTTGCCGTCCTCAGTCAAGACCAGATCGTAGGCGTTGCGGTAGCCGGGGGAGTAAATCTGCACCGGACCGTTTTCGACGATCTTGGCCATGTTGAGGCCGTTGTTGCCGCCGAAGGGGTCGCCTGCGTCTGGGCTGCCGGCACGCGTGGGATCGTCGAGGGTCGGCAGGTCGTACTTGTAGGCCTGCCCAGCGGCGTCCGTCTTGGTCTCCAGCAACTCGATGGCGGCCAGGTCGATTTCGAGGACGGCCGCCGAGAGGGCGTATTCGGTCGTGAAGGCGAAATTGTTCGAGGGCGCGCC
>CAZXWB010000243.1:0-3147 GCA_964644395.1 uncultured Hyphomonadaceae bacterium
TCGCAAGCGGCGGCGCGATGACGTTGACACGTGAGCCGTCCAGCAGGCGCGCGTCGCAGATCGGCGAGCTTTCATCCACGCGCCGGCCGACCTGTGACACGATGCGCTGGCAGATGTTCATCAGCTGGGCATTGTCGCGGAAGCGGATACTGGCGCGCTCGATCTTGCCGTTGACCTCGATATAGGTCGTGTCGGCCCCGTTCACCATGATGTCGGCGATGTCGTCGCGCGCAAGGAGCGGTTCCAGCGGGCCGTAGCCGAGCACGTCATTGCAGATGTCCTCGAGCAGCTGTTCCTGCTCGGAGATCGACATGACGACATTCTTGATCGCGATGATTTCCACGACGATGTCGCGGATTTCTTCGCGGGCGCTCTCGGCATCCAGTTGGGCGAGCTGTCCAAGGTCGATCGTGTCGATCAGCGCATTGAAGATCACCGCCTTGGTGCGGTGATACTGCTCGGTGCGCTCGTCATCGACGATGGAGATCGCGGCCGGCTTGGGTTCCGCGGTCGGCTTCTTCGCCGGTTTCGGCGGGGCGGCCTCGGCCTTCGGCTTTGGCGGCGGCGCAGCGGGCTTGGCGGGCGCGGCCTTCGCCTCGGCGGGCTTCGGCGCCGTTTTCACGCCGCCCTGCCCGGCCCCGCCGGAAGCTGATCCACCTGTCTTCTTGCCGAATGCCATCGCCGCTCTCCTTCAGGGGCCTATTTGCCGAGAAGTTTCTGAAGGAATGATTTCTCCGGCGCGCTCACGGCCTTTCCGGTCAGGCTCGAGGCAAGGTGAGCGATGGCTTCCGACGGCTTCGCGGAGGGATCGGAGTCCACGATCATCTGGCCGTTATTGGTGGCCGTACCGAACAGTTGCGGATCGAAGGGCAGGACGATTTCCGGCTCGATCTCGATGGCGGCGGCAAAGTCCTTGACCGGGATTTCGGGACGCTTGGGCACGCCGCACATGTTCAGGATCAGCCGCGGCGGCGCGTCATTGGCGCGGTCGGCCTTGAGCTGGTCGGCAATGTTCTTGCCGTTGCGCAGGGATGCGAGATCCGGTGTGCAGACCAGGATCACCTCGTCGGCGCTGGTCAGCACCGAGCGGGTCCAGGCGTTCCACTGCATGGGCAGGTCGAGGATCGCCATGGGCGACAGCCGGCGCACGCCCTCAATCACGGTGTCGTAGGCGCTGGAGTCGAGCTCGGGCACATCGCCGACGGTGGCCGGGGCCGTGAACAGGCTGAGCCTGTCGGTGGCCTGGGTCAGAAGGCGCGTCAGCACCGCCTCATCGGCACGCTCCGGCGCGAGCAGGGCGTCGAGGACGGTCTGGGCGCCCTCCTGGTTGAAGTCGAGTGCGGTGGTGCCGAAGGAGATGTCGAGGTCGACAAGCGTGGTGTTGATTCCGACATGCTCGGAGATCGACCAGGCGAGGTTGTGGGCAATGGTCGAGGCGCCGACGCCGCCCTTGCACCCCATCACGGCAATCGACTTGCCGATGAAGGGCTTGTCGGGATCGGTGAACAGGTTCGAGATCGCCCGGATCATCTGCAATGGCTGCACCGGCGGGACAAGATACTCGCTGATGCCGCGGTTCATGAGCTGGCGGTAGAGATAGATGTCGTTGGCCTCGCCGATGACGAGCACCTGGATGTCGGGCTCACAATACTCGGCCAGTTCATCGACCTGGGCGAGGAGTTGCGCCGCCTCTCCGGTGGTTTCAAGGATCAGCAGGTTCGGCGTGACCTCGTCCTTGTAGCGCTCGATGGCGGCGGGAATGCCCCCGTCGCGCACCTCGACGCTGGCGCGCGCCATGCGCCGGTCGCGCTCGATGGTCTCGATCAGGGCCACGCTGTCGGGCTTCGACACGAAGGCATGAACCGAAATCGCCGGCACCACCCGGTCGCCGCCCTCCGACGAGTAGAGCTGTGCGGCGAGGTCGGGATCGGCGGCGTTGCCGGGCGTGTCGGCAACGATCGGCTCGACCGGCTCCTCATCGCTCATATCCGATTGTTCAGCGGCGACGGCGGGCTCGGCAGCGACCGTGTCCTCATCATCGAAATCGCCGACCAGGGCGTCGATTTCCGCCTGAAGCGACTGGGCCCTGGCTTCGGCATCGTCGTTGCCGGTCTCATCCTCGAAGGCATCTTCGCCGAAGCCGTCATCGAACGCATCGTCGAATAGCGCGTTGTCGTTCGCCATGTCCGTCCTTCCTCACTCAAACTCTTTCCGGCCCGTCAGGGCCGGGAAACCTAATCAATTCGGCGCTTCGCCGGACCCCCTTGTGGTCTGCGTCGGCGCGCCCTGGCGCCACATCTCGACCTGGGTCTGGCGGCGCTGGACATCGACATCGCCGATCTCACGCTCGCCAAGCAGATCCTCGGGCTCCGCGATCATCGCAGCCAGATTGGTGCGCACAGAACAGCCGAAAGCGGCCGTTTCGGCGTTGCTGTCGATGTCGGAGAGATCGACCTCCGACACGCTCGGACAATCCGGCGCCACGGCCTCGAAGGCCCGGTAGGCGATGACGATCGGTGCGGCGTCGCGTCCGGCGGCGTCATAGCTCGTGCCGGCGATATCGGTGTAATCGACGCCCGTCTCATAGGCGATCTGGCGCACCTCGGCGAGGCTGCGCACTGCCGACTGGGCATTGGCACCGCCCGACGGCAGCGACATGACAAGCGGGCCGGAACCGACACGGCGATAATCGATCACGAAGGCCTGAAGCTCGGCCTTTTCCGACAGCGACAGCATGGTCTCGCCGGGGGCAATCTCGATCTCGAGCACTTCGGTGGCGGCGCGTACGCCCACCGGATGGCGGTCGAGCGGCGTGCGCTCCAGCGACGTCAGCGGCACGTCGCCGGCTGTGCTGGTGCAGCCGGTGGCGAGCGTGGCAGCCGCGGCGGCGGCGGAGGCGAATTTGAGCGTATCGCGAAGCGTTCTGGCCATGACCTATTCCTCGATGAATCCCACGGGTGCGTTGTAGCCTTCGCCGCGTTCCGGCCGGCCCCTGGTGCCGTAGATCGCATTCAGCTTGCCGAAGAGGTTGGCCTCCAGGTCGGAGGGATTGGCGAAGCCATCGGCGGGCGTGCGCAGTTCCGCCAGGTTCGACGGTCCGACCAGGTAGGGCGTCACGATGACAACCAGTTCGGTCTCGTCATTGGT
>CAZXWB010000244.1:0-3147 GCA_964644395.1 uncultured Hyphomonadaceae bacterium
GGCCTGCCTAGGTAGCTAATATCTCACCGCACACGAATTCGATGGGGGCCTTCGCCGGTTCTGTTTCTTGCTCCTCACGCTGCATCAGCGTGCCGAGGTTGTGACGGTTGTAGAATTCCACGAGTTGGTTGAAGTATTCGCGTTCGGAAAAGTCGCGTGCGTTGAGCCGTCGCAACTCAGCCAAGAGTTGTTGTGGGAAGTACTCCGTCAATACCTGGTCAATTTTCGCCGCGTTTGTTTGTAGTTCCTCACCGTCCAGCGCTCTGACGCATTGCTCCAGACGCCGTTTGGTCTTGCGGACTTCTGCCGGCAACCGCCCCTTGATCTCGCCTTGGGCCAGAAGTTGCTGAAAATGGGCCTTCAGTTGGGTGAGACTCTCATAGTAGGCGGCCTTTTGCGCTTCACTGACGTCCAACTTAGGACAGTCAGGGGCACAGCGAATCTCATGCATGATTTCGGAGAAGTCGTCGATCAGTGTACCATTTGGACGCCGGATGAAGAGTTTGGGGAAGTCTCCCTGGCGGAAGAAGGCGTAGACGCCGTTGAGCGTGTCGGCCTGCTTGGCCGAGCGCAGCCCCAGTTGAAGCTGCTTGATCATGCGCATGTAGTTAGGCTCGCTGTCCTCAAGCTGACGGATGAGGTTCTGCGCCTCGTCGAAGGAGAACTCGATGCTTTCTCCCTCTTCGAGCGTGTCGAGATCGCGTTTATCGTAGATGGTGTACATCGCGGTCTCGTTCAACTGCTCCTCGCGCTCCAGGATTTGGGTATCCTCACCGATGTAGCGGTGAATCTCAACGATGCGCTCGCGCAAGGTCTCCCGGATGTTGATCTCGTCTTCCACGCGCTCCACCGGCAGGAAGTTCCGCACCCAGATGACGTCGGCCTCAGAGCCGATGCGGTCGACGCGCCCCGCCCGTTGGATAAGGCGCACGGGATTCCAGTGCAGATCGTAGTTGATGATGGCGCTACAATCTTGAAGATTGTGGCCCTCGCTCAGGACATCGGTGGCGACCAACACGTCGATCCGCCGGTCGCCTCGGTACTGGTTGGCGTGCGGGGCGAAAGCGCCAATGATGTTCAAAAGGCTCCCTTTGACGTCCCCGGTTGCGTAGCTGACCCGATGGAAATCACGTTGCAGTCGGTCGTGCAGGTACTCGACGGTGTCGGCGAACTCGCTGAAGATCAGCACCTTGGGCGTCTTCTCCTGAAGCGCCTCAATCTGCCGGCGCAACTCGTCGTATTTGGGGTCGTCGTCCTGGGGGATGCCCTGGAGGTGGCGCTGAATTTCTTCAAACACAGCGATGTCCGCGCGCAGGTCGCGAACCAATGCCGCTGTCTCAAAATCCTGGGTCTGGTAGGGTTGCTCATCTTCCATGGTCTCCAGATAGTCGGCCAACTGCACCGCATCGTAGCGGTAGATGCGATCCTGCAATTTCTTGCCGGCGGGGACGATCTGCTGATCTTCGATGATGGCCAGGAAGCGCCGATGCACGCGGAGCAAATTGGCGATGCTTTGCCGGAAGGCGGCGATGGAGCTTTCCAGCCGGCGGAAGAGACGGATCTTATGGAAGACTTTCAGCGTGCCCATGACGCGCTTGAGATCGACGTAAGGAGCGACCTCCTGTTTTTCGGGCAGGACGTACCGCCAGAGGTTGTAGCGCGCGTAGGTCAGTTGTTGCAGTAACCCTAAGATGCGGTCGTAGAGATTATCGTAGATGTCGTCGATGTTGTAGCCGACGGTGTCGATCTGCCGCCGGGGGAAGGTCAGCAGGTGCTCGCCCTCGCGCTGGTAGTAGGCTTTGATGTGGGCGCGTGTCCGGCGGATCAAGATGTATTTGAGCAGGGCCTGCAACCGGAACTCGTCCGCGTCCACCCGCTTGAAGAGTTCCCGCAGATTCCCGCCCTCCACGGGGAAGATGTTACGCTCGGTCTGGTGGAAGAGCTTGATCTGATTGTAGATGTTCCAGACCGACGTGTTCTGGGGCGTGGCCGTCATCAGGATGACCTTCTTGCCGGCCAGGAATGGGAGTAGCTCCTCGTAGCGTTTGGTGTCGTCGTTGCGGAAGTTGTGGCTCTCGTCGATGAGCACCACGGGACGATCTTCGTAGGGATAGAGCACGCTCTCCTCATCATACGTCCCATGATAGAGCATGCCTTGCGAGATCACCTGTGCATCGACCTCGAACTTCTCCGTGAATTCCTGCCACATCGTCTGTAGGCCGGCCGGGCAGAGAATGAGGGCGCGCTGCCCCAACTGCTTGAGCAGGCCGGAGCCGATGAAGGTCTTGCCCAGGCCGACGACGTCGCTGATGAAGGCACCGTTGTAGCGGCTGAGGATGTTGGTGGCGTGCATAATGGCGACCTTCTGGAAGTCGTACAGGTCCTCGAAGTCCGCGAAGCGCCGGCGCAGGCAGTCCATATAAGCGTCATCGGTCCAGAACCAGATCTGCTCCGTCTGCTGCTGTAGCGACGAGGCCACCAGGTGGTAGAGCGTCAAAATATAGATATCGTACGGCTCGACAGTCCGCAGCGCCCAGGATTCCTCCAGCGTCTCCTTGAGCGTCTCTTCAAACGGGACGGCGTCGTCCCAGAGACGGTCGAACCAGATGTTAAGCTCCTCGTAGTTTTTCTGCCCGCGCACGTAGGTGTTCAGCTCGGTGTTGCGCCGGAAGCCGCTGAGGGTGAGGTTGCTCGAGCCGATGATGCCCTGGCCTTCGGGCCCCGCGCCCCGCGCCACCTGCGGATTGAATTTGAAGATGTAGGCCTTGGCGTGGAGCGGATAGCGGGTGTAGACGCGGATCTGGATCTTGCCGGCGCGGATCAGGCGGGCCATACGGGCCAGCCGCCGCTCGCGCTGGGTGGAGTGCGGCAGGCCGGCGACATTGGCCCGGACGCCGTCGGCGACGCGGTTGGCCCGCGCGTGACGTTGGTCGGGGCGCTCGAATTCACCGGCCGCCGCCACGGCTCGAAGCTCCTCTTCACTGCGCAGCGATTGGGCCAGCACCTCGATGGTCTGCCGATTGAGCGTGTCGCCGACGAGGATCTTGGCTTCCTCCAGGTCGCCCAGTTGATCGGCGATCTCGTAGAAGCCAGAGAGGTAGAGGTAGCCGGTGGCGAATTTCACCGCGTCGGCGCCGCTGAGCCGCT
>CAZXWB010000245.1:0-3128 GCA_964644395.1 uncultured Hyphomonadaceae bacterium
CTAGGATTCGAAAGGGCTAGTTCTGCTGCATGTCGCCCGCCATCCTCATCCACGGACCGACCGCCAGTGGCAAGACCGAACTGGCCGTCGCGCTCGCCGAACGCCTCGATGGCGAGGTGATCAATGCCGATTCCATGCAGGTCTATTCAGGCCTGCGCGTGCTCACCGCCCGGCCGACGGAGGAGGAGATGGGCGGCATCGCCCACCATCTCTTCGGCGAGATCGACCCCGGAGAGCGCTTCTCCACCGGGGCGTGGCTGGAGGCCGCGAAGCGGAAACTTGCCGCCGTGGAACGCCGCGGCAAGCGCGCGATCTTTGTCGGCGGCACGGGGCTCTACCTGCTGGCTCTTGTTCAGGGCCTCTCGGACATTCCGCCGGTGCCAGAGGATGTGCGCCAGGAGGTGAAGGAAATCCTGCGTTCCGAAGGCGTTGACGGGCTCGCGCGCCGTGTCGCCGCGGTCGATCCCGCCTCGGGCGAACGCCTCGAGCCCGGAGACCGCCAGCGCCTGGCGCGCGCGCTGGAGGTCTGGCTCGCCACGGGCAAGACGATTTCATCCTTCCAGAATGCGCGCGCCAAGCCCGCGCTTGGCGACGGGGAATGGCTCGGCATCGCCCTCACACCGCCGCGGGCGCGGCTCTATCGCCGCATCGACCGGCGCTTTTCCTCGATGATGATCGAGGGCGCGATGGAGGAGGCGAGGGCGCTGGTCGAGCGTGACCTCGACCCGGAACTACCGGCGATGAAGGCCCACGGCATGCCCTGGCTGGCGGCCTATATCCGCGGCGAGATTTCCGCCGACGAGGCAGCCGAGAATGCCAAGCGCGACACCCGCCGCTACGCCAAGCGCCAGTTCACCTGGATCGCGCGGCAGTTTCCCTTCTGGCCGCGCATCCCGTCCATGGAACTCGACAAGCGCAAGAGGATCATTCTTGCGCTTTACAAGGATGTTGACGCCGCTTCGAGGTAGCTCTAACCTCAAAGACGAATTGGAGAGGAGAACTCATGCGCGGCATGATCGTACTCGTTATCGGGCGTCCGACGCGGCCTTCGTGAGGAAGGCAAGCGCGTGGACGCATGCAATCGAGGGCCCCGAGGGGCCCTTTTTCGTTGCCGGTGACGCGTGACTGTCACGAACATCGGTGAGACTTCACCATCACGGCCTGCAAGCGACCATCACCAGCCGGGCCGCCGCTTCAGCCAGAGGACCTCGAAGAAGCGATGGACACTGAAACCCTCTCCCCACTTTCCAGAACCACCAAAGCCGAAACCTTGACCGGCGCCGACATTGTTATCCGCGCGCTGAGGGAGCAGGGCGTGGACACGATTTTCGGCTATCCCGGCGGCGCGGTGCTGCCGATCTATGACGCGCTGATCCAGTCCGAAGGCATCCGACACGTCCTCGTGCGCCACGAACAGGGTGCCGGCCATATGGCCGAAGGCTATGCCCGCTCGACGGGAAGGTGCGGCGTTGCGCTGGCGACCTCGGGACCCGGCGCGACGAACATGGTGACGCCGATCACCGACGCCTTCATGGACTCCATTCCCATGGTGGTGATCACCGGCCAGGTGCCAACCCACCTCATCGGCTCTGACGCCTTCCAGGAATGCGATACGGTGGGCATCACGCGCTCCTGCTCCAAGCACAATTATCTCGTGCGCGACGTCGACGCGCTCGGTCGCATCATTCACGAGGCCTTCCATATCGCGACGTCCGGGCGCCCTGGCCCCGTGGTGATCGACATTCCGAAAGATGTGCAGTTCGCCACCGGCACCTATCACGGCAAGCCCGATCATTCCGACCACCGCACCTATCGACCCAGAACCGAGCCGGACATGGCCGCCATCGACGAGGCGGTGTCATGGATGGCGAAGGCCAAGCGCCCGGTCTTCTACACCGGCGGCGGCGTGATCAATGCCGGGCCGGGGGCGTCGCAGGCCCTGCGCAAGCTGCAGGACCTGACCGGATTTCCCGTCACCAGCACGCTGATGGGGCTCGGCGCGTTTCCGGCTTCGCATGGTGACTGGCTCGGCATGCTGGGCATGCACGGTGCCTACGAGGCCAATAATGCCATGCATGACTGCGACCTGATGATCTGCATCGGGGCACGCTTCGATGACAGGGTGACAGGCCGGCTCGATGCCTTTTCGCCCGGTTCGAAGAAGATCCATGTCGATATCGACCCGTCATCCATGCACAAGACGGTGCGCGTGGACCTGCCCATCATCGCCGATGCGCGGGCCGCCATGGAAGCCATGATCAAGCGCTGGAAGGCAAAGAAGCTGAAGGTGCCAGATATCAGCGACTGGATGGGCCAGATCGACCGCTGGCGTGCCCGGCGCTGTTTTGACTACGCCCCCTCAGACAGCGAGATCAAGCCGCAATACGCCGTGGAGCGGCTCTACGCCCTGACAAAGGACCATGACACCTACATCACCACCGAGGTGGGCCAGCACCAGATGTGGGCGGCGCAGTTCTACCATTTCGAGGCGCCCAATCGCTGGATGACCTCCGGTGGGCTTGGCACGATGGGCTATGGCCTGCCGGCGGCGGTGGGGGTGCAGGCCGCCCATCCCGATGCCCTCGTCATCGACATTGCCGGTGAGGCGAGTGTGCAGATGGTGATGCAGGAGATCTCCACGGCTGTGCAGCACAACCTCCCGATCAAAGTGTTCATCCTCAACAATGAGTGGATGGGCATGGTGCGCCAGTGGCAGCAGCTCCTGCACGGCGAGCGCTACGCCCATTCCTATTCCGAGAGCTTGCCAGATTTCGTAAAACTGGCCGAAGCGTACGGCGCGACGGGCATTCGCTGCAGCGATCCCGGTGATCTCGACGCCGCCATCCAGCGCATGATCGACACTGACGGACCGGTCATCTTCGACTGCTGCGTGACCAAGGCCGAGAATTGCCTGCCCATGATCCCGTCAGGTGCCGCGCACAACGAGATGATCCTCGGTGAGGTGACGGGCGAGGAGATCGACGAGGACGGGAAGAAGCTGGTTTGAGGAAGTGGCATACCCTCACCCTCCCACGAGGCTGTCGCCTCGCGGGCCCCTCCCTCTCCCGCAAGCGGGAGAGGGAAAGACCAGGCCTCGATACTCGCGCCGCCTCTCCCGCTTGCGGGAG
>CAZXWB010000246.1:0-3122 GCA_964644395.1 uncultured Hyphomonadaceae bacterium
TCGTCACGCCGGAAGGCGGCGCGATGCACTGGTCGCGCATCCCGGACGTCTTCATCGGCGGTCTGATCCTGATGGCGACGCCATTTGTCGGGGCCACCAATGCCGAGATCTTCGCCGCGCTCGCCTGGCCGTTCCTGGTCCTGCTCGCGCTTGTCTCAGGCCTCCTCCTGCTCGTGCGCCGCTTCGGCGGCGGCCTGACGGGCCAGGTGATTGCGCTGGTCACGATTGCCAGCTTCGCACCGATCTACCAGTTCTGGCCCGGCCGGATCGATCACCACGGCCTCAATGCGGCGCTGACGGTCTGGGCCGTGGCCGCCCTGACCTGGCAGGCCAGGCCACTCCTCGGCGCAATGCTGGCAGGACTTCTCGCCGTGGTCCTGGTCTCGGTTGCGCTCGAGGCGCTGCCCATGGCCGTGGGACTGATCGCGGGCGCCGGGTTCCTCTGGCTCGGCGGCGAACGCGACCGCGAAACCGGGGGCTTTGGCCTGTCGCTCGGGCTCGGCGCACTGGTCCTTGCCGCCCTCGATGCGCCGGGCTGGTCGGGCGCACGCCATGTCTGCGACGCCTATGGCTGGGCCCATGTCAGGGCCTTTCTCACCGTGGGCACCGGCATGGCCGCCCTCGGCCTGCTCGGGACACAGCTCGCGACGCCCGTGAAACGACTGGCGGCGGCGCTTGTCACCGGCGCAGCGGTGCTGGGCCTCACGCTCTGGCTCGCCCAGTCCTGCCTCGCCGACCCCTATGCCGGTGTCAGCGACACCGCGCGCGAGGCCTGGCTGTCCATGGTTTCGGAGGCCCGCTCGCTCGCCTCCAGGTATGACCAGGCCCCGGCCGTGGCCGTCTTCTATTTCGCGCCCCCGCTCATGGCGCTGATCGCGCTTTCCTGGCTCGTCTTCCGGACCCGCGACCTGCGTCTCGGCGCGCTGGCGGTCATGCTCGCCCTCGGTCTCATTGTGACGGTCTGGCAGGTCCGCGCCATGGTCTTTGCCCAGGTGCTGGCGGTGGTGCCCGTGGCGCTCGTTGCTGCGGCGGCCTTCCGGCACTGGCGCACGGCACGCGGGCCTATGCCGCTGCTCGGCTTTGCCGCCGTGATGCTGGTGCTCTCGCCCCAGGCCTGGTGGTCGCTTGGCCGGAACGCCTTTCCCGCAAGTGCAGAGGCCGCGGCAGCCGAGGAACCGAAGGCGCCCGGTTTTGCCTCGGCGGGCCAGGCCCTGCGCACCTGCCAGGCCAAGGCCGGCTACGGAGGTCTCGCCGGCCTGCCGCAGGGCACGGTGTTCCCACCGATCGACCTCGGCGCCGCCATCATCGCCCACACACCCCACCGCAGCCTCGTGGCCCCCTATCATCGCAATGCGGAGGCCATCGCCTTCGCCGCCGAGGTCTGGGCCATGCAGCCGGATCGGGCCGTGCAGGCCCTGCGCGACGCCGGGACGGACTATGTCCTGCTGTGCCCCGGCCTTTCGGAACTGGACGTCCATGCCGAGCGCGGGCCCGACGGCCTCGCCGCGCACCTGCGCGCCGGTGATGTGCCCGAAGGCCTGGCACGGATCGGGGCCGGCGAGCCGCTCCGGATCTTCGCTGTCACCACGCCGTGATCCGGCTTGACCGGCCGGGCGCCGGCGGGCACTGACACGGCATGGACACGCTCAGCCCCACCGCGCCTGACAATGAAATCGCGGCCCGCGTCGACCAGATCATCGAGACGCTGAAGACACGCTACAGCGAGGCCGTCGATGCGCTGTGCACCGCACTGGAAGCCTTCCTCGCCAACGGCAAGCCGCCGGACAGTGCCGCCCGGTCCCAAGGCCTGTTCTGCTACCCGGAACTGGTGTTGGAATACGTGCCCGAGGGGGCCGTGCCGCACTTTTCCGCCGCCTTCGGCAAGTTCTCCGAAGCGGGTCGCTACGCCACGACGGTGACGCGGCCGGATTTCTTCGAGCCCTATCTGCGCGCGCAGCTCACCCTCATCATGAAGCGCTACAATGTGGACATCAGCGTGCAGCGCTCGGGCGACGAAATTCCCTATGCCTATGTCTGGGACGAGATTGGCAGGGAGCGCATCTCCGACGTGTCGTCCGCCGAGCTAGGCCGCTGGTTTCCCTCACCGGATCTGGCCCATATCGGCGACGAGATTGCCGATGGCGAGTTCTTCCCCGAGGCCGGCGACAAGCCGCTCGCCCTGTTCGACGGACCGCGCACGGATTACTCGCTGAAACGGCTGCAGCACTATTCCGGCACGCCGGCGGAGGATTTCCAGCCCTATGTCCTGTTCACAAATTACCACCGCTATGTCGATGCCTTCACGGCCTGGGCGGTGGAGCGGATACAGGATGACGGGCCCTATGACCGGCTCTCGGTGGCCGGAAACATCGTTGTTGACGCAAAGACCAGTGACCCCATGGCCGCGATCGCCGGAGCGCCCTGGCGGCGCTTCCAGATGCCGGCCTATCACCTGATGCGCCCGGACGGGCCGGGCATCACGCTGGTCAATATCGGTGTCGGCCCGTCAAACGCGAAAACCATCACCGACCACCTCGCCGTGCTGAGGCCCGAGTGCTGGATCATGGTCGGCCATTGCGGCGGGCTTCGCCATTCCCAGGAGATCGGTGACTATGTGCTGGCCCACGCTTACCTGCGCGACGATCACGTGCTGGACGGTGTGCTCCCGCCCGATATTCCCATCCCGCCCATCGCGGAGATTCAGGTCGCCCTGCAACAGGCCGCCGAAAGCGTGACCGGCGAGACCGGCGACGTACTGAAGAAACGCCTGCGCACGGGCACGGTGGTGACGACCGATGACCGTAATTGGGAGCTGCGCTTTTCCGACAGCGCCCGGCGGTTCAACCAGTCGCGCGCCGTCGCCATCGACATGGAAAGCGCCACGATTGCGGCGAATGGCTACCGCCTGCGCGTGCCCTATGGCGTGCTGCTTTGTGTCTCCGACAAGCCGCTGCACGGCGAGATCAAGCTGCCCGGTGCGGCAAACCATTTCTATGAGCGCGCCATTGGCGAGCACATCCGCATCGGCATCGAGACGCTGGAACGCCTGGCCAAGGATGGCGGCGCGAGGCTGCATTCGCGGAAACTGCGCGCATTCGATGAGCCGCCCTTCCGGTAGTGAC
>CAZXWB010000247.1:0-3100 GCA_964644395.1 uncultured Hyphomonadaceae bacterium
TCCGAGTTGGGGCATCGCCAAGTGGTAAGGCAGCGGTTTTTGGTATCGCCATTCCCAGGTTCGAATCCTGGTGCCCCAGCCATACTCGTTTGCACGAGAACAGTTGCCAGAATAGGAATCGGGGTTACCACGCATTGACAGCGTTGGCGGCGTTCGGCGTTCGTTTCGCGCCGGAAATGGGTTCTGGCGGCATTTTTCGCCTCTCAGGAACCCTGTCACGAGGCTTTCACAGTAAGCCGCGAGGGCAAAAAAATAGTTCGATTACAATCCGCTAATGAAGGTCGGCCGCGCAAGCGGCCGGGCACCTTTTCACCAACTGCGACAATCGAGTTGATTGCTGAACACAGGGTTGCTAGCGTCCCGCTGTAAGGTCCGGGCGTGCGCCGGTCGGCTGTTGTGTGACCTACAGCGGATATAGGTGCCGAAACCAGTGGCAGCAAGAACAGAGAGGGTGGTGAACACCCCGGTGGCAGCAGTCGGCGTCCGGACAGGAGGGGAGGCTGTTGCGAGAAAACGTGGCGGCGAAGTGTTTTTGTGCCGTTTTCACCAGTCGCGTTCCGTGCGCGGCCCCGTGGCGACACCGGGCCGGGCGGATTGGAAAACAGAATTTTCGCGTGGAGCGGCAGACATCCGCCCGCGTGTTCATCGGAGAATGAGAGGCGAACATCATGAAGCGTGTTCTGAAACCGGCACGGGGCGCCATTGCCGCTGTGCTGCTGATGGCCGGATTTGGGACGGCCGCGGCCCAGGGCCAGCTCCGCCAGGCGCTGGAGACCGGCGAGCGTGCGACCCGCGAGGCCGAGCGCATCCAGGAGCAGATCAACCAGCTCGACGATGAGCGCACCGACATGATCGCGGAATACCGCACGCTCCTGCAGCGCAAGACGGCCGAAGAGCTGTTCGCTGCCCAGCAGCGCACCGTTGTCGAGGCCCAGCGCGAGGAAATCGCGTCGCTGGAGGACCAGCTCACCCGCGTTGACGAGATCGCCGCCCAGGTGACTCCCATGCTGATCCAGATGATCGACGACCTCGACGCCTTCGTGCAGGCCGACCTGCCGTTCAAGATGGAAGAGCGCACCGACGCCATCGACAGCCTGCGCGCCGCCATGGACCGGCCCGACGTGACGGCAGCGGAGCGCTACCGCCTGATCATCGAGGCCTACCAGCGCGAGATGGAGTACGGTTCTACATTCGACACCTGGCAGGAAGAGGTTAACCTCGATGGCAATCCGACCAATGTGAATATGATGCTCTTCGGCCGCACCGCGCTCGTCTACATGACGCCGGACCGCCAGGTCATCAAGCGCTGGAGCCGGGCTGACAATGACTGGGTCGATGTGGAGGGCAGCTTCCGCGAGGACATCGTGAAGGCCATCCGGATCACCGACGGCCTCGCTCAGCAGGACGTGGTCTTCGCGCCGATCACCAAGTTCTCCGCCAACTAAGCACTCCAGATCAGAAGGAACACGACCAATGAAGTTTATGTCGTCCCTGAAAGCCGCGGGTGCTGCAGCGCTCTTCGGACTTTCCACAGTGGCCATGTCCGCACCGGTCAATGCCCAGAGTTTCAGCCAGGTGCTCGATGCCATCCGGCGCGACTCCAGCCAGCTGACCGCCGAGAACCAGGCACGCCTGCAGGAGTTCCGTCAGGCCAATGCCGAGCAGGAGCGCATTCTCAATGAGGGCCGCGCCGAGTTGAACGCGGTGCGCGCGGAAGCCAATGCTCTGTCGACAGAGTTCGACGAGAACGAAAACCGCCTGGGCGAACTCCAGGCCCAGCTCGAGGCCGAGGCCGGCGATTTCGCCGAACTGCTTGGCCAGTTCCGCACCGCTGCCGGCGAGACAATGCCGGTCCTGACCCGGTCGCTGTCGAATTTCGACCCGGGTGCCAACCCGGTGGACGTGTTCGGCCCGAACGGCCGTGTCGGCGGCCTGGCCGAAGTGGCCGAGGCCCGCACCCTGCCCACCCGCCAGGAACTCGAGCGCCTGCCCAAGGCCATCCTGATGGAAATGGTGGCGCAGTCGGAGGTGACGGAGTTCACCGCCACCGTGGCCAATTCCGGCGATGACAATGCCAATGCGGAGCAGACCATCACCCGGATCGGCACCTTCACCGCGGCCATCAATGACGGCACGCGTTTCATCGAGGTAACTGAGGGCCAGGGCGGTGACACCTTCCTGCGCGAATTCCCGGTCCAGCCGGGCGGCAATTTCCGCGGCGCCATGGGTAGTCTCATCGCTGCCGGTCCCGATGCCGTGGTGCGTGCGCCCATCGACCCGTCCAAGGGCGACCTCTTCGCGCTGTTTGAAAACGTTCCAAACCTGAATGACCGCATCGAGGATGGCGGCCCGGTGGGCATGGTGATCATGGTGCTGGCCGCGGTCGGTGTCCTGCTGGGTCTCTACAAGATCGTGACACTGTTCCTGCTCGGTGGCTCCATGAAGTCGACCGCCAAGTCCAAGACGGCCGGCAAGGGCAATCCGCTCGCCCGCGTCTTCGAGGTCTACGAGCAGAACCGCAATGAGGATGTGGAAACGCTGGAGCTCAAGCTCGACGAGCAGATCCTCAAGGAGACGCCGAAGATCGAGCGCTTCAACGACATCATCAAGGTGCTCGCCGCCGTGGCGCCGCTGCTCGGCCTGCTCGGTACGGTGATCGGCATGATCATCACCTTCACCCAGATCACGCTTTACGGCGCCGGTGACCCGCAGATCATGGCCGGCGGTATCTCCACCGCGCTCATGACCACGGTGTTCGGCCTCGTCGCGGCCATTCCGCTGATCCTGCTGCATGCCATCGCTTCGGGTGCTGCCCGTGGGGCCCAGCAGACGCTGGATGAGCAGGCCGCCGGCCTTGTGGCCGAGCGTGCCGAGGAAATCGGTCGTTCGGGCCGGCCCGTGAGCTAAGGCAGTTCGGATCCGTGGCGGCCCCGCAGGGCCTTCGGCACAGGGCCGCCACAGTTCTGGTTTAGGATAGAGATATGTTCGGTGATCTACAGGCCTTTCTGGATCGGGGTGGACCGATTCTCCTGGTGATCATGGCCGCCACATTCATCATGTGGGCCCTGATCCTGGAGCGTCTTTTCTACTTCCGTTTCGG
>CAZXWB010000248.1:0-3099 GCA_964644395.1 uncultured Hyphomonadaceae bacterium
GAGCAAAAATGCTCATTTTTAGCTATTCAGCCCGCATTACGCTTATACAATGTTGGGAGCAGTTATTCTTTTATCACTATTGTTGTTTGTGTCTTACCATTCGAAAATTCAATGCTCAGAAGATAAATTCCTGAACTCAAATTGGTCAAATCAATAACCCCATTATTTATTTTCTGTTGTAACCTTTTATGGCCTATCATGTCGAAAAGAATTATATTGGCAATGTTTTCTTCCGACTGTAAATAAATAGATCCATCGCTTGGATTTGGATACAGAGAAAAGTTGTTACCTGTATCATTTTCAACTACTGCTGTCACATCATTACATAGAGAAAATTGACTAAAAAAGTCCCAAAGTAAGTAGCTCGCGTGAATGTCTTCATTTGTATTTCCTAATTGAGGAAACTGCGGAATGGGAACACCGGGCCAGGTATGTCCGCCATTGATAATTCTATAAAAAAAGAAATCTGCATCACAATCACAGTCAGTATACCTGTAAAGTTCTACTGTTGAACTGTCACCTAGTACATTATTAGGTATATTAACCACTGGTTCCGCAGTCTGACAATTATTATTATTGACCCAAAACTGAACCGCTGTATCAACAGCAACAATTGGGGTAACGGTAGGGTTATTCATCGCACCGCCATTGTACGGTACTTCAGGGTCTGCTGTTCCCGAAAAATAGGCCATTGGAACTGCTTGATTGGGGGTGCAGGTTTGGATAAGATTCGTATCCATTGAGCAACCAAGTCCACCGACTGCGGCAAAAAGTTCTGGTATTTCGCATGCTAGTCGCTGGGTCATAAAGCCGCCATTGGAAAAGCCACAGATATATACCCGATTGGTGTCGATGTTGTAATCATAATAAAGCGTATCAATAAGCTTTGACATAAATCCAACATCATCAATTCCGGCTTGATCCGCTGTTGTATTTCGTCCATCCGCCCATGAATATCCGGGAGGTGCATTCCCTATTCCTTGAGGATATACTGCCAAAAAATCATTTTGATTCGAAACAAAATTCATTTGTGTAAATCCCTGAACAGATTGGTAATTACCGCTGCCACCATGTAGTACAATCACTACTGGTGTAGGACTATTGCTGTTGTAACCTGGTGGTAAATGGACAATGTACTGCCTTTGATAGTTTTGATGCGGGAGACTGTCCGATATATTTTGCTGTGCAAAAGTTGTTAAACCTGCTAAAACAAATATCAATAATGAGATTAATTTTCCTTTCATTTTATTTTCTCTTAATTATTTTTTTTGTGATACGTTTTTTATTATCTGTATTCACGATACTCAAATGATAAATACCTGTAGGTAAGTTTGAGATATTGATAGAAGCATTTTCAGATTTGATAACTCCTGATTTTAGCACCTGACCAATGGAATTAAAAAGATCATAGCTTAGCCATTCCTTGCCGCTATTCATTATATTGATGAAAGAACCTGCAGGGTTGGGATAGATCAAAATTTTATTTTTTAAAACAGCCTCATCAATACTCAACGGATTTTGTATGGTTCCTTTATAAATCCATGCGGTATTTTTTACAAATAGTGTGCCCGCTGTGAATCCTCCAAAATAATACACGTTCGGTTCATTACTAAATGGCGATTTTTCAATGGTTCTAACTCCTCTCAATTCCTGGCTCGAAGGTAATGAAGAATCAGGCTGAATATAGCCCCAGTCAAAACTTCCATCATTCTTACGACACATAAAATATGCCCCGTTATATCCTGCCGCAGGGTTAAGCGGATGGCGTACATTTGTAGTTATGAAATACCCCATTTCATTATTATACGGATTCACAAATAATTCCAGCTTGTTTAATGCTGCACCGGCTAGGTTATTATCGAATACAGGTGCAGAACCAAATACATTGGTAAAATAATTCACATAATTTACTTCATAGACAATCTGATAATTGTTGTACGGCTGGAACGTGACTACTACGGGGAGCGGAGGGTTTTCTATAGCTCCTACAATATCGTATTGTCCGGGATTGGTAATAGATGGCACAGTTGTGATACCCCTCAGGGTTTGATTATAACTTGGAAAGGCAGGATTGTAAAAAGTGTACACCTGCTGCCAGGTTGGATTAGGGCCGTCTATTCTTTTGAAAAGCCCCCCGGTTTGGTTGCTTACGGTTATCCCGCCATAATCAAATGACGCAAAAAGGGTGTCATTATAAACTGCCATAGATTGTGGCCTTCCGAATTGAGGGTTAACCTCGTTACCTCCAACCCACTTTATATTGCCAGGTACACTTAAATCATAAACGCCTTTAAAAATGCCACCATTTGCTGCCCCAATTATGAGATACTGAGCCCCAGTTATATAGTCTTTATGAACAGCCATACTTCTTACTGAAGCAAAGCCATTGTCGGAGGGTGGGACTGAAATTACATTTGATATTGTCCAGTTGTTTGAAATATCATCTCTTACAGCAATGGAAATATTTCTTTGTTTGGGATTTCCGACACCAATGTCCCAAATGCCCGCCACCAACATTTCAACACTTTTTGGGAGTGGATTTCCTAATGAGTCGTGAGTAAAAACTATTTTCTCCAGGGCATCCGTTCTTAAATATCTTGTCCCAAAAGATTTGTCCACTCTCCACGGAGCAGTGGAAGAATCTTTACGCAATACCTGACAGCCGTTGTACTGTGGGTAGGTAGCTATAGCAAAACTGTCTTTAAAAACGCTGGTAGCTGCATATAATTTCCCTTTGTAGGAAGTTAATCGCATCAGTTCCGTTCCGTTAAGGTAATTGCCTTGATCGTCAAAAGTACCTGGACCATAATTGTCCTTGGAAAACTGCATCCAGGAAATTTGGTTTTGGGCTTTGATCTGTCCTGTCCAAAGTGCCAAAATAACAATTGAGAGAAGTGCTAATTTAGTTTTCATGCTTACTTCTTTATTGTTTGATAAATTTTCGTGTAATAATTGATCCGTTTTGTGCCTTGAATTGAATGTAATACCCCCCCTTCTGTAAAAAAGAAACATCAACACTATTACCATCCAATTTATCTCTTAGTATTACTTGCCCCACTGTATTTATAATGGTGTAATACCATGAGATATGATTATCCT
>CAZXWB010000249.1:0-3071 GCA_964644395.1 uncultured Hyphomonadaceae bacterium
GAAATGCGTGCGCTGAGACCTGCAGACGAGCCAACCGACCCGGACTGTCCGGTTCAGGGACCGACGGACCGGGACACGCTTCTTGGTGGGTTTCGTGCCGGCCTGGATGCCGTCATGCCCGGTGCGACCCTGCCGGGCGTGCTGGGCGCCATGAAGGGCGACGCGCCGACCCATCTGGTGGCCATCGGAAAGGCAGCGGCGAGCATGGCGCAGGCCGCGTTGGAACACCATGGACGGATCATTCCGGGAATTGTCCTTACCCGTTACGGTCATGTCTGCGACGGCGTGCGGGGGCTCGAGGGCCTGGAAATCATTGAGGCAGGACATCCCGTTCCCGATGCCGCCGGTCGAGAGGCGGCTGAAGGCATTTTCCAACTTGCGAGCGCTCTCGGGCCCGATGATCATCTCCTCATGCTGGTCTCCGGGGGCGGCTCGGCGCTGTTCGCGCGGCCGGCGGCCTGGCTGGCGCTCGAAGAGAAGCAGCACGTGACGCGGGCATTGCTCGCAAGCGGTGCGTCCATTTCCGAGATCAACTGCGTGCGCAAGCACCTGTCATCGGTGAAGGGTGGGCGGCTGGCTGTCGCAGCGGCGCCGGCGAAGGCTACCACGCTTATCCTGTCTGACGTGCCCGGCGACGATCCCGCCCTTGTCGCGTCGGGGCCGACTTTGCCGGATTCCTCGACCCTGGCGCAGGCACAATCCATTCTGCTGCGCTACGGGATCGATGGCGGACCCGGCGTCGCGGCTGCGTTGGGCACACCGGCCAATGAGACGCCCGGGCCCGGGCACCCGGCGCTTGCCGGAAATGATCACCGGATCATTGCCTGCGCCGGCGATGCCGTGGCTGCGGCGTCTGCCTTCCTTCAAGGGGCCGGGTACAGGGTTGTCGATCTCGGCCCCGCCCTCGAAGGCGAAGCGAAAGACGTTGGCCGAGCGCATGCCGAACTGGCACTTCGGCACGTGCAGGACAAGGCACGCGTGGCGATCGTTTCGGGTGGTGAACTGACCGTGACCATCGGAAACGGCGGCGGTGAGGGCGGCCCGAATGCCGAATATCTCATGGGCCTGGCGCTGGGACTGCGCGGTGCGCCCGAGGTGCATGCGCTTGCCTGCGATACCGATGGTATCGACGGCACGCAGGACAATGCCGGTGCGGTGATCGACCCGAGCACGCTTTCGCGCGCGCACGCGGCCGGTATCGACTTCGCCGGGGCGCTGGAGCGCCATGACAGTTACAGCACGTTTTCAGCGCTCGGCGACCTCGTGGTGACCGGGCCGACACTGACCAATGTGAATGACCTGCGGATCATTCTGATCGATCCGGCAAATGTCGGGGCTACACCATGCTGATCGCCAGCCTGGTCCTCGCCATCGTCTTCATCGTCATTGCCAGCGGCGTGCTGAAGCTGCACCCCATCCTGTCGCTCCTCATCGCAGGTTTCGGGTTCGGCCTGGCCGCAGGATTTCCGGCAGCGGATCTGCCCGGAATCATCACCGGCGGTTTCGGCGGCACGATCGGGTCGGTGGGCCCGATCATCCTGCTCGGGGCGGTGATCGGTGTGTTTCTCGAACGCTCTGGCGGGGCCATGCGGATCGCCGAGGGGCTGTTGGCAGCGGTGGGACGACGCAACGTGGCGCCGGCCATGGGCGGTGCGGGTTTCGCCGTTTCGATCCCGGTCTTCTGCGACAGCGGGTTCATCATTCTGAGCCCGCTGAACCGGGCCTTGTCCAGGGCCGCCGGGGTGAGCGTGACCGCCGGCGCCATGGCCCTTGCCCTCGGGCTCTACGCGGCCCACACCATGGTGCCACCAACGCCCGGACCCGTGGCGGCGGCGGAACTGGTCGGCGCAGATCTCGGTCGCGTGCTCCTGTTCGGATTGCCCGTGGCGCTGGTGACGGCGGTGGCCGGGATCGCCTTCGCCATGCTTGCCGGGCGCAGCGTTACGCCTGCACTCGGGCGTGACGGGCCGGAGACCGAAGCGGAGGCGTCGGTACCCCTCTCCGCAGCGCCACCCATCTGGCTCTCCATGCTTCCGCTGGTTGTTCCGATCCTGCTCATTCTGCTGCGCTCCATCGCGCAGTTCGAGGGCGTTCCCCTCGGGCGGGGCATTGTTGGCGAGATCATCGATGTTACAGGCCATCCGGTGGTTGCCCTGGCCATTGGCGTCGTGCTCGCACTGTTCCTGCCAAGGCCGTTCAGGCTTGATATGCTGTCGGACAGTGGTTGGGTCGGTCAGGCCTTTCGCGATTGTGCCATCATCATTCTCATCACTGGGGCAGGCGGCGCGTTCGGCGCCGTGCTGCGAGATAGCGGGGTCGCGGATGCCCTCGGCGGGGGTGCGGGCGCACTGGAATTCGGTGTGGTCGGACCGCTGCTCATCGCTGCCGCCATCAAGACGGCGCAGGGGTCCTCCACCGTGGCCATCATCACCACGGCCGGCCTAGTCGCGCCGCTCCTGCCAGCGCTCGGCCTCGACTCCGAGACCGGCAAGGCGCTGGCCGTTGTCGCCATTGGCGCAGGCGCCATGGCGGTCAGCCACGTGAATGACAGCTTCTTCTGGGTCGTGACGCGCCTGACCGGGCTGAACCTGACACAGGGCCTGAAACTGCATTCAGCCGGCAGCGCGCTTCAGGCACTGGTGGCTGCAATGGCACTGGCCACTCTTCAGCTTGCGACGAATACCGGATAATTTGGTAAGGCCAATGTGAACTAAAAGGTAGACCAATGCGCTCTGAGCGATTAACGATCAGGCACTGAGCAGGCGGGTCGTGAAAGGTAGAGGGTTCATGCGACTAACACGTCGGGAGATGCTGCTGAGTGGAGCGGCCATGGGGGTATGGGGACTTGCTGGCTGCGCAGGTCTCGGTGGAAGCACGATCCGGAATCCGTGGGCCGAGGCCGACGCCATTGTCGACAGCCTGCGCCGGACCGCGTTTCCCGACCGCACCGTCAGTATTCGCGACCTCGGCGCCAGACCCGGCGCGGATGCGCGACCCGTGATCATGCAGGCGATCAGGGATGTGGCGGAACAGGGCGGCGGTCGCGTGGTCATCCCGGCGGGGCTCTGGCT
>CAZXWB010000250.1:0-3045 GCA_964644395.1 uncultured Hyphomonadaceae bacterium
GACATCACCACAGCCTCCACCATTCCGCCGGGCCTCGAGATGCGTTGCGCCATCCGGGCGCGCGAAGCCGGAGTCCTCGCGGGCCTCGATGCCGCCCACCATGCCCTGAAGCTGGTGGATGACATGGTGGAATTCGACGTCCTGATCGGCGATGGCGGGACGATCGCGCCCGGTGACACCATCGCCACGCTGGACGGCCCGGCGGCCTCCATACTGACCACTGAACGCGTCATGCTGAACTTTCTCGGCCGGCTTTCCGGCATCGCCTCGCTGACCCGGCGCTACGCGCAAGCGGTGGCGCACACCGGCGCGAAGATCGTCTGCACGCGCAAGACAACGCCTGGCCACCGGGCGCTGGAAAAGCGTGCCGTGCTGTGCGGCGGTGGCACGTCCCACCGTTACGGCCTCGATGATGCGGTGCTTATCAAGGACAACCACATCGCCGCCTGTGGCGGTGTCACCCGCGCCATCGGGCGGGCGCAGGCGAGCCTCGGCCATCTGCGCATGCTGGAGGTCGAGGTCGACACGCTCGACCAGCTCCGCGAGGCACTGCCCCTGAAACCGCATGTCGTTCTGCTCGACAACATGCCCCCGGCCGAGCTGCGCGATGCGGTGGCCCTGATCAACGGCCAGTGCCTGGCCGAAGCCTCCGGCGGGGTGAGCCTGTCCACCGTGGCCGAAATCGCCGAGACCGGCGTGGACGTGATCAGCGTCGGCGCGCTGACGCATTCCGCCACCAGTCTCGATCTCGGCCTCGACGTGGTGGACGGGTGAAAACCATCCTCATCACCGGCGCCGCGTCGGGTATCGGCGCGGCCACGGCGCGGAAATTCGCCGCCGAGGGCTGGCGCACACTCCTCACCGATATTGACGGGCCGGGCCTCGAGCACCTGTCGGGCGAGATCGGCGCTGAGCAGGCGCCCTGGTTCAGCTTCGATGTCCGCGACCTCGACGGCTTGGCGCGCGCCATGGACTTTGCCGCGGGCCACACCGGCGGCACGCTGGACGTACTGTTCAGCAATGCCGGCGTCGCCGCCTTCGGATCCTTCGGCGACATTTCCGCCGGGCGTCACGCTGACATTGTGGACGTGAACCTGAAGGCGGTGATCCATGGCGCCCAGGCGGCGCTGCCGCTCCTGCGCAAGGCGCCTGCGGGGCGGATCATCAATGTTGGATCGGTGTCGGGCCTCGTCGGCGTGCCGGGACTTGCCGCCTATTCGGCCACCAAATGGGGCGTGCGCGGCTTCACCGAAGCGCTTGATGCCGAACTGCGCGCCGAGGGCCTGCGCGTGGTCAGCCTGATGCCCTGGTTCATCGACACGCCGCTCCTCGACAAGGGACGACCCGAACCGGGCGCGCGTCCGGCGAAAGACGAGATGCGGGCCGGCGGCGTGCCGGTCTATGACGTGTCGCTCGTGGCCGAGGCCGCCTGGCAGGCCGCCCATGGCGACCGGCTGCACTATACGGTGGGACAGCGCGCGGCGCAGACAGGTTTCGCCGCGAGATGGCTTCCCGGCGTCGTCCGGCGGCGCATGCGCAGGGGTTTCCTGCTCGGCGCAGACCCTGACTGATCGCTTCCGGCGTGCGGCAGGCGAGGTTTACGGCGCCGGCGCGGCAGACGCGGAGCGGATCAACCGTGTGCGCTTCGGCTTCGCCTCGTCGGCGGGGACGATGGTGCGCTTCGGCCTGGCCGGGGCGCTCGCCTTGACGAGTTCTGCCCGGACCGCACGCTCTTGGCGGTCACGCACCATGGCCCACTCGGCACCGCGCGGGAACCGGTAAAAGATATGGGTGCCGTAAACCTTGGTCTTGATCAGGCTCGCATTCCAGACCGGGTCGACATAATCTGTGTGGTAGTGGGTCGCTTCGCCGGTGATCTGGTCGTTGAGCTCCAGAAGGACATGCATGGCAATCGTCTGTGCCTCGCGCCAGGCATCGCCCGTCGGCGTGTGGCGCATGGACCCGTCACAGGTGAAGGAGAACTGGCAGCCCGTGGTGCGATCCGAGCCCTGGAAGACGACATCGCAGACATTGTCGGGATAGCGATGGTCGCGCACGCGGTTCATGACCACTTCGGCCACGGCCAGCTGGCCCCAGGCATTCTCGCTGCGGGCCTCGAAATAGATCGCCTCGGACAGGCACTGGTGTTCCGATTCGGTGCGCTCGGCGCTTTCCACATGGCGCGGCTCGAAGCTCGCCACACGCGCAATCGCGGCGGCGTCCCGGTACTGGGCACCATAGCGCGACAGCGCGTCGTCGGGCGAGCGCTCAAGGGCATACTCCACAGCCACCATCCAGGGATGACCGATCAGCGCAGAGCGCTGCGCCGGATCGATCGCATCGCGAACCTGAACGGCTGAAGCGAAGCGCATGGCGGTCGCCCGCTCTGCGGCTTCGACCCGCTGGTCACTGTAGTTGGCCGCGACCGTAGGCAGGCCCACCGACACCATGATGGCGCAGCCGGCTACGGCGGCACCACGCAGGCGCACGAGGTTCTGCTCTTCGTCGGTCATGGAAAGCCACCAGTCCTGGATCCGTCGCGCAAAGCCGCGCATCTTCCCCATAACACCAGAACGTGCTTGCCCGTAAGTTAACATCACCCTGTCTCCCGTTCACGACCAGGCTTTTCCACATCCCCGCCTGTCATCACGGACCGGACCCAGCCTTGTGAAGTCAACGCTCGAATTAACACATCGTTCACATTTCGTCCGGCGCATTTATCGATCCGTCATCCCCATGGCAAGGGTTTCACGCGCCCCCGCCGATCGAATTCATCAGATGGCCCAGCCCACCTGAACCGCCCATGAAGGCGATTTAATCTAAGCAAATACCGGGCCGGGATGAGTTGCACGTTGAAACAAAAGCAGAAATTTCAGGCATTTTTGCTGCGCCGCAGCAAAGTCCCGCCTGTTCAGCGGCTCCGACACGTGGCGGATTTGTCACAGCCAAGGCGAAGGTTCCGACCGCGCCGAAAGCTGGGCCGGGACCTCAAACCTCCGCCCACAGATGTTCCTGACCTCAGGATCCACTCCCATCAGACCGGCA
>CAZXWB010000251.1:0-3042 GCA_964644395.1 uncultured Hyphomonadaceae bacterium
CCGGTGCCGAGTTCTGCTGAGAAGTCGGCTCCGCCGAAAAGGGCCGAACAAACCGATGCGTGGCGCAGGATGGCGTTTGCCGCCTCTAGGCCCCGCCCGGTCTCGATCACCGGCATCAGGCGTGGCGAGAGGGCCGACAGCGCCTCGGCAACAATCTCGATGTCCACCACATGCTCGACCTTCGGAACCATGATGAAGGCGGCATCGGGCGCCAATTGGGCGAGCGCGGCAATGTCGGCACAGCCATAAGCCGTGCGTGGGGAATTGATCCGCAGGCCCGTGCGGTGGCGTTCAGGCGTGGTGGCCAGAAAGTCGAGCGTGGCGGTCCGGGCGGCCTGTTTCTCCTCCGGCGGGACCGCATCCTCAAGGTCGATGATCACCAGATCGGTGTCGGTCGCGAGCGCTTTTTCGAAGCGCTCCGGACGGGAGCCGGGGACGAAGAGAAGGGAACGAATGGCCAATGGGGCCTCCGTGAGGGAAGGTCATTTGTCCGGACAAATATACTGCCCTGCGTCCTTCGTCAAACCGCCTTCGCGCAGTTTATGTTCTCGGATCGCTGATCACCTGGTTCAGCTCCAGCGTGTGACCGTCAGGGTCCACCAGCATGGACACCATCACCACGATGTCTCCGTCGGGCGAGGGATATCGCCGTTCCTTCGGAGTTCCGACGACACGGACGCCGGGGCTGGCCGCGGCGGCGGCGAAGGTCTCGTCCAGCGTTTTGGTGTTGAACAGGAGCACGATTTCGCCGGGCGTGAAGTCCGCTGCGTCGGGCGCCGCGCGGTCACGGTCGGTCTGATCGAGGAACTGCCAGAGACCCAGCATGCCGATATAATCGTCATTGGCACTGAGCAGGACGAGGCGCGAGCGGTTCTGGCCGTCGGCCCCGTGGCGCATGGACAGGCCGGGCGAGGTGATCTCCTGATCATACTCCACCGTCATGCCGAGCGCGTCGCGGTACAGCGCCAGGCTCTTCTCGATATCCTTCACGACAAGGGTCGTGCGGCGCAGGTCGAGCGGATTGCGGTCGGTTTCCGCCGCCACCGACGTCTCCGACACGTTCACGGACATGCAGGCGGGCAGCATGGCCACGGCCACGGCCGCCAGAATTCGGCTCAGCCTTTTCATCAGTCGCCTCCGCTTCTCTTGAAGATGTAACCACCCTCCGGCGGTCCCCAGACAAGGTCCCCGTCGGCGTCAAAGCCGCGATCCCAGTTCACGTAGACCCCCGGCGCACGGATCGAGCGGGAGTCCACACGTACCCCGCCCCTGTAAGCGTTCGGGCAGCTGGCCGCCCCTTCCCAGTAGCCCGGCGCAAGGGATTGCTGATGGCCCATGCAGGCGACCTCGCCCAGCCAGTCCTCATCGAAATCAATCGACTCGGCGGAGGGCGACAGGTCCCGCGCGGCTGTTCGCGCCCCGTCGCCGGACAAGCGGTAGGTCGTGGTGTGGACTGCGCCATCCCCGAAATCGCGGAGCTGGATCACGACCTGGAAATAGGGTGGCTGGCTTGCGCGCACGCTGTAGGCCGGGGCCGCGTCCGGATCGGAGGCGATGATCCAGCTGTGCTGGTAGAGCCAGACGCCGTCGCGGCGCTCCGGCCAGATCCGGAGGATTTCCGAATACACCCAGTCATAATCCGGTGAGGCAGACTGCTCGATCGTGGTCCATTCACCGACAGCCTGGTCGGCGAAATCCGCGGCATTCTGGGCATTGGCGGTGGTGGCGAGGGCCAGAGCGGCGATGAGTGAACGGATCATGGGGCCTCCGGTGGCGGGACGTGGGCGGCAAAGTGCGCGGCAATCTTCTCCCGCGTCGTGACCCAGACATCGCTGTGTGCCTTCACATGGTCGAGAAACTTCCGCAGGGCGTCGATGCGGCCCGGCCGGCCGATGATGCGCAGGTGCAGCCCGAGGCTCATCATGCGCGCACCTTCGCGTTCGGCTTCGTGGTGGAGCCAGTTGAAGGTGTCGCGGGCATATTCGAACCACATCTGCGGCGTGAAGCTGGGCGACAGCCAGAACTTCATGTCATTGCTGTCGATGGCATAGGGCAGGATCACCATGGGCTTCCGGCTGCCATCGGGCATCTCGACGAGGTCCCAGTAGGGGAAATCGTCGGAATAATCGTCCATATGGTAGGTGTATCCCTCCTCGAGGATCAGCCGCCGCGTGATGTCGGTGTGCAGGTAACGCGAGAGCCAGCCCGACGGACGGCGTCCGCAGGTTTCCTCGACCGACAGGGTCGACCTGCGGATGAAGGTGCGCTCCTCATCTTCCTCCATGAAAGCGGTGAAGGCCCATTTGTGGCCGTGATTGCAGGGCTCGTCGCCGCGCGCGGCAATGGCCTGCCCGATCCAGGGCGCCTTTTGCAACGCCTGTCCGCAGACCGTCCAGGTGGCCGGCAGTTTCGCCTCGTCCAGCAGCCGGATCACCCGCGGCGCGCCGCGATTAATGCCGTACTGGTAATTGGTCTCATTGCCATGCATGCGGATCGGCGCCTTCATGGTGACACCGAGTTCGTCCACGGGCTCCGGCCCCTTGTCGCCCTCGTCCACGCGGCGCTCGGCGCCTTCCTCGACATTCACGACGATGGAGAGGGCGAATTTCCTGCCACCGGGCCAGGTGAAATCCTTGGGAGCGGGATCGGGGGGAAGCGGCGTCATTTCAGCTCCTCGGGAATGGGAAAGGTCACATCGGGCGTGTTGTTGTCGATGTCGCGCCAGAGCCGCCAGCGGCCGTCATCCCCGCGCTTGAAGATGACGAGCGAGCGTCCGGAATCGCGCACCGGCTCGCCGACGGCGCGCGGGCTTTCCAGCCACCAGCGTGCAATCTGGAAGGCGTAATCACCATCAATAGTGCGCTCCTCACGATCGAAGACGATGGTGGCGGTCGCCCCGGACTGGCGGGATGTTTCGAAGTATTCGAGGATCGCGTCGCGCCCCTTGCGCGCCGGCTGGTCTCGGGTCATCAGCCAGGCGTCGGGCTCGTAGAGATCGGCCATCGCGTCGAAGTCGCCAGACTGGTAGGCGGCTCGCCACTC
>CAZXWB010000252.1:0-3016 GCA_964644395.1 uncultured Hyphomonadaceae bacterium
GCACCGTCGTGCTGATCGGCGTGCTGGCGGTGGTGCGCAAGCTGATTGTCATCGATGTTGATTCCACCTCGGGGGTGTTCCTCGCCGGGCTGGCGGCCGCCGTCGTGGCGCTGGGCAGCATTTATGCGCTGATTGTCTGGATCGAGACCCGGGTGATCGAAGACGAGGGCGGGGGCATGCGCACGCTCGAGAAAGCCCCCGCGCCGGGGGCGCCGAAGGAGGAGTGACGGCCTTGCCTGCGGACTGAAATGGCCCTAGCCAAGCGGCATCGGCGATTGAGGTCCAGCGGTGCGCAACGATCCCTATACCCACCGTTTCCGGCACCGGCACCTGCTCGGCATTGCCGGCCTTGAGCGCCTTGATATCCAGATGCTGCTCGACCGCGCCGATACGCTGGCGGAGTTGGCGCGCGAGGCGAAGCGTCCCGAACCCAGCCTCGCCGGCTGCACGGTGATCAACTTGTTCTTCGAGAATTCGACCCGCACCCAGGGCTCCTTCGAGATCGCCGCGCGACGGCTGGGGGCCGACGTCGTGAACATGGCCGTGCAGACCTCAAGCGTGAAGAAGGGCGAGACCCTGATCGACACGGCCATGACGCTGAACGCCATGAAGCCGGATGTGATCGTCATCCGCCATTCGGCTTCCGGCGCAGTGAAGCTTCTCTCCCGCAAGGTCGATTGCAGCGTCATCAATGCCGGCGACGGCACCCATGAGCACCCGACCCAGGCCTTGCTCGACGCCCTCACCATCCGCCGGCACAAGGGGACGCTGGAAGGGCTGAAAGTGGCCATCTGCGGCGATATCCTGCATTCGCGCGTGGCCCGCTCGAACGCCATCCTGCTGCAGCACATGGGCGCGCGGGTGCGCCTTGTCGGACCGCCGACACTGCTTCCGAAGGGCGCCGAGAACTGGGGCGCGGAAAGCACCCATGCCGGCATGGATGAGGGCCTTGAAGGCGCTGACGTGGTGATGATGCTGCGTTTGCAACTCGAACGCATGGACGGGGCTTACCTGCCGTCCCGGCGGGAGTATTTCCGCTTCTACGGGCTGACGGCCGAGCGCCTGCGCCGCGCCGCGCCCGATGCCCTGGTCATGCATCCCGGCCCGATGAATCGTGGCATCGAGATCGAGAGTGCGATTGCCGACGGCGAACACTCGGTCATCACCGAGCAGGTGGAGATGGGTGTAGCGGTGCGCGAGGCCGTGCTGGAAATGCTCGTGCATGGTGGGGAGGTCACTCCTTGAGGACGCTTTTCCACAATGCCCGACTCATCGACCCGGCTTCGGGCTTTGACGGCCCCGGCGCGGTGCTCGTCGAGGACGGTGTCATCGCCGCCTGGGGCGAGGGCGTGGCGGTGTCCGGAAACACGCAGGCCGTGGATTGTGGTGGGCTTGTCCTTGCGCCGGGCCTGATCGATCTGCGGGTCAAGGCCGGTGAGCCGGGCGAGGAGAGCCGGGAGACGCTGGAGACCGCCTCAAAAGCGGCCATCGCCGGCGGGATCACCAGCATGGTCGTAATGCCCGATACCAGCCCGCCGGTGGACGACGTTGCGCTGGTGGAATTCATCCAGCGCCGGGGCGCCGATGCAAAGGGCGCGCGCGTCATGGCCGCGGGCGCGCTGACGCAGGGGCTGAAGGGCACAGCAATGGCCGAGATCGGCCTGATGGGCGAGGCCGGAGCGGTGTTCTTCACCGATGCCGATGCGCCGGTCGCCGATGCCGGCGTGCTGAAGCGGGCCATGTCCTATGCCGCTTCACGTGGGGCGACCGTGTTCTCGCGACCGGATACGCAGGCGCTCGGCGCAAGCGGTGTGATGAATGCCGGCGTGGAGGCAGCGCGCAAGGGCCTGGCGGGGATGCCGCCGGAAGCGGAGTGGATCGGAGCGGCGCGCGATCTCCTGCTCGCCGAGGCCACCGGCGTGCGCCTGGTCATCGACATGGCGTCCACGGCCCGGACACTGGAACTGGCCGGGGAGGCACGCGCGCGCGGAGTTGAGGTGCATTCCACGATCGCGGCCTTCAGCCTGTTCTTCAACGAGGTGGATGTTGGTGACTACCTGACCTACTGCAAGACAAGGCCCCCCTTCCGGCGGGAGGCCGATCGCCTGGCCTGTATCGGGGCGGTGGCCCGCGGCGAGGTGGCGGCGGTGGTGTCGGCCCATGACCCCCAGCCGCCGGAAGCCAAGCGCCTGCCCTTCGGCGAGGCGGAATTCGGCGCAGCCGGACTGGAAACGCTGCTGGCCACCATGACGGGCCTGGTGGCGGACGGGCACATGGACCTGTTGACGGCGCTCAGGCCGCTGACCTCCGGCCCGGCGGACCTGCTCGGCCTCGCCCAGGGGCGGCTCGCAGAAGGTGCGCCGGCGGACCTGACACTGATCGATATGGACAAACCCTGGCGTTGCGTGCGCGAGGCGCTGGTCTCGCGCTCGGTCAATTCACCCTATGACGGACGCCGGCTCACCGGCCTGGCGGTACGCACTGTGGTCGGGGGTGAAACGGTGTTCGCGGTGTAAAGCGGCACAGGCGAAGCGCCTCCCCGGCTTTCGCCGGGGAGGCTCCGGTACCCGGTGCTTGAACGCTACATCTTCGCCCGGATTAGCCTTGCCACCGCTTCCAGGTCTTCCGGGTCGGCCTGTTCGCCGCTGGCATGGCCCTTCATTTCCTCGCCCTCCCAGCGCGGAATGACGTGGAAATGCAGGTGGAACACGCTCTGTCCGGCGGGTGCACCATTGAACTGGGTCACCACGATGCCATCGGGCGCGAGCGCAAGGGCCACTGCCTTGGCCACGCCCTGCACGCGCTCCACATAGGGCCCGAGTGCCTCGGCCGGCATCTCCAGCAGGTTGCGCGCCTGCACGCCCTTCGGGATGACCAGCGTGTGTCCGCGCGACTGGGGGAAGATGTCCATGAAGGCAAGCGCCACATCGTCCTCGAAGACCGATACGTTGGGAATGTCGCCAGCCAGCATTTTCGCGAAGATATTGTCGGGGTCGTAGGTGCCGTGGAGGCTCAT
>CAZXWB010000253.1:0-3005 GCA_964644395.1 uncultured Hyphomonadaceae bacterium
TGTTGGTGATGTACACCACCCGGGCCTTGCTCGGAATCGACTGGAAGATGGACTGGCTCTATAGGGACTGCCTGGCGGCGCTACCGACGGATAAGCAGGAGTCCACCCGTTTATGATCCGACTCTTATATGCCCTGCTGATCACCACGGCGATTACCTTACAGCAGGATGACCCGCCCTCGCCAACGCCGACTGCCAGCTCCTCGCCCACCGCGACCGTGACCACCTCGCCAACACCGACTGCCAGCCCCTCGCCCACCGCGACCGTGACCGCCTCCCCAACGGCCACCCCTTCTCCAACTGCCACGCTCACACCGACTTCAACCGCCACCGCCTCACCGGCTGTGCTGACGGTCCCCCCGTCCATGACACCGACGGTCACGGCCTCGTGGACACCGGTGGTGGTGACGGTGCCGCCAGTGGTGATGACGTCCCCGCCGCAGGTGATTGTTCTGACACAGCCGCCTCCGCCCACAGCGGTACCGCCCACGGTCGTTCCCCCGACCCGGGTGCCGCCCACAGCGCCTCCGGTTCAGGCCGGGGGGAGTGGGCCGCCGCCGACGCAACAAACCCCGTTCTACGGCTGGGATCGCTTTCAGAGCATCAACCTGATCGGCGTGACCGGGACCTGGGCCATCCAGACCGACTACACCGCCTCAGCCAATCAGTTCCGGCGCTCGAGCCACGCTGGGGCCATCGCCCGGTTTCCGTTCACCGGGGACGGACTGCGTCTGCGCTACGGGCGGCACGAACTGGCGTGTGCCTTCGACGTGATCATTGACGACGAGCTGGTTGAGACGATTAACGCTTATCAGGATGAAAAGGGCTGGGGGACCGCCGGGCCGTACTTCCTGGAGCCGGGCTATCACGTCCTCGATATTCGCTCCCGGGCCGACACCTCAAATGTGTGCGGGGTGGATATTGATTACCTGGAGGTCTTTACCGGGCCGCCCGCTCCGGCCGGGAGTGCCGCTGCGGATGATGCGCCGACCGCCGCACCCCCCCAGGATGTGGCCAGGGTGGTCCTGTTATCGGCACCCCCGACCAACGCGCCGACCGCCACGCCGCTCCCATCAAGCGTGATCACCCTGAGTGTGACCGTCAGCTATGACGCCAACGCCAGCGGTACTGCCGATATTGACGAGGGCGTGGCGGGCATTTCGGTGCGGGCGGTGAGCGCCGTCACGGGTGACCTGTTGGCCAGCGGTTTCACCGATGCCCGGGGCGGGTTGCGCCTACAGGTGGTCACCCGTGACCCGGCGGTAGCTCATATTCCGTTGCTGGGGGAGTCGCTGCCGCTGCGGCCTGACCCCGGAGCCACCACGACCGAGACCTGGGCGGTTTTGCTGCCACCCGCCAACCATCCGGCGGTGATCCCATGAGGACGGCGGCGCTGCTGATGGCGCTGGCCGGGATGCTGGCCTGTGGTGGCCTGGCGGATGTGAGCGAGATCAACGTGCGTGTAACCGGCGTGCCGCAGTTCGTGTGCCCGACCAGCACGCCCGTTCCGACCGCCACCCAGCACCCGACCGCCGTCCAACCGACAGTGTATTACCCGCCGTCGGGCTGGGTGACCACCTACCGCCAGGATTGCACCTGGGTCTGGAACGGCTATACCTACATCGAAAATTGCGTCTGGGTGCCGGATGGCGGCTACTACCAGCACCCGGCCTATACCGACCCGGGCCCGACCAGTACGCCGCGTCCGACCCACACCCCCTACCCGACCCCGACGCCGTATGTGGTCACCGAGAACTACGCGATGGGGGCCGATGTCCACGTTGGCGACCCGTCGGCGCTGGCGTTGCGACTGCGGGTCGACCGTCCGCAGGTCTACCCGGTCAGCGGCGAACAGCAGGTGGTGGCCTGGGAGGTGCAGGTCGAGAACATCGGCGCAGTGCCCTATAACACACTGCCGGGGGCGCAGACTTTCGTCGGGGAAGTTGGCGGCGTGTCCGGTCATTGGTACGCCTCAGCCGAGGCCGCTCAGGCGGCCAACCTGGTACTCGACCCGACGGCGCTGGATATCGCGGTGGTTGAGCCGGGACGCTCGCTGTCATTGACGGTCACAGCTTTCACCCCGACCGGCCCGGTCGGTGCGGTCGGCTGGCTGCTTGACCCCTATTCCGGCGGTGTGGGCGGTGGGGTAGTCGGTGGCAATACCGCCCTGTGGCGCAATCAGGCCGACCCGCACGGCTGTGACCGTAATGTGGGCGGCGGCTTTCGGCTCCCGACCCCAGCCGGAGCCTCGCCGACCCCGACCGCCAGCGTCACGCCCTGGGTGCCGCCCTACGCCGGGGCCACCCGCGCTCCATGATCACCGTCACACTGGATGGCTGGGCGTTGGCCACCGTGGCCCTGGTGTTGGGACTGCTGGCGGTCTTCGGCGGGAGCAGCGCCCGTCGCGGCTGTGGATGTGGGTTGCTGGTCAATCTCATCGTCGGGTTGCTGCTGATCACGGTCGGGGTTGTGCTATACATGTTGAGTCCGTTAGCTGGAGGCTAAATTATGAGCGTGGCCTTTTCTACTCACTTTCTGTTCGGGATTACCGTTGGCATTCTGCTGGTGATCCTGACCAAGCCGATTCTCAGTCTGTTTCAGCGCGGAATGCGCGTCCTGCCGCTGCTGCTGATGGTGGGCGCCGTCCTGTTTTTGCTGCTGATCTGGTTCCGGGGGTAGTCGCATGTTAGATGGTGCTGTGGTCGTCCCGTTACAGGGGCTGTTGTGGAGCTTGTTATTCGAGGTGGCCGCCCTGTTCTGGGTGCTTAACCGGGCGCTGCTGATTGTGGCCTACTTCGTGATGGCGCTCACCGGCTGGATCACACAGCAGGTGTTTGCGCCGTTGCTGACGGTCGTCGGCGCCCAGACCGGGGTGTTGATCGGCCCGCTGTTTCTGATCGCCATCACGGTGCTGGCCTTCACCTACCTGATGGCCGTCTTTGGCAATTTTCACGTCGTCAGTTTGCGGGCGGCGGTGCTGTGGTTGTTGTTCGCCTCGGCGCTGTA
>CAZXWB010000254.1:0-2969 GCA_964644395.1 uncultured Hyphomonadaceae bacterium
TGGCAAGCCAGAAGGTTGAATGGACGCCGAGCGACTTCGCCACTGCGCCATGGCGCATCCACCTGTCGCTCACGTCGCCTCGCCTGCGCCTGTCAGTTCGCCGGCCCGGCGCTGACGGTGACCATGGCGGCGCGCAGCACGCGGTCGCCGATCTTCCAGCCGGGCGCAAAGCACTGGGCGATGGTGCCCTTGGGCTGGTCGGAGGGGATGTTGGAGACCGCCTGGTGCAGATTCGGGTCGAAGGCGTCGCCTGGTTCGGCGGCCACGGGCACCACGCCGTGGCGGGAAAAGACCGTGTGAAGCTCCTTCTGGGTCATCTCCACGCCGGTGAAAAGGGCGCGGCCGTTCTCGCTCATTTCCGCCATGGCCTCTTCGGTCACGGTCTCCAGGGCGCGGGAGAAATTGTCCGACACCGACAGGAGGTCGCGAGCGAATTTCTCGATCGCATAGAGCTGGGCGTCCTGCTTCTCGCGCTCGGCGCGCTTGCGCAGGTTTTCCATCTCCGCAAAGGTGCGCAGGAGCTTGTCCTTGAGGTCGGCAACCTCGGCCTCCAGCGCTGCCACGGGGTCTGCCGGTGCGGCTTCGGCCGCATCCGCCGCGTCGGTCGCTTCGCCGCCAACGGCGTCGTTCTCTTCCGGCGCCGGCGCATCGACCATCTCCTTATCCGACATGTCCTCAGCCTCCTGGCTGGCATGCTGCGGCTTGGCGTCGTGATTCTCGCTCATCTCTCGTCCTTGCGTTGGCCGCCGCCGGCAATGTCGCCGATCAGGCGGGCAGTATAGTCCACCATGGGGATCACCCGGGCATAGTTCAGCCGGACCGGGCCGATCACGCCGAGGGCGCCCATGATCCTGCGTTCCGCGCTCATATAGGGGGCCACGATCAGGGATGAACCGGACAGGCTGAAAAGCTTGTTTTCCGCACCGATAAACAGGCGCAGCCCCTCGCCCTCGCGCGTGCGGTCGAGCACGTCGAGCAGGCTTTCGCGGCGTTCCAGCTCATCGAAGAGCTGGCGCACGCGGTCGAGGTCTGCGGCATTGGTGGCGTCCTCGAGCAGGTTGGAATGGCCCTTCACGATGAGTGACCGGCCGCGGCCCGGATCCTCGCCGGACCATTCCACGATCCCCTGCTCCACCAACGCCGCGGCGGTGGCATCAAGTTCCGCGCGCCGAGCGTTCATTTCCTCCGCCAGCGCGGCGATCGCATCGGACAGGCTCTTGCCCTTCATCCGGGCGTTCAGGAAGTTCCCGGCCTCGATCAGCGCCGTGGCCGGCAGGCCGTCCGGCAGGAGGAAGACCCGGTTCTCCACATCGCCGTTCTCGAACACCAGGATGGCGAGCGCGCGGCCCTCGCTCAGGGGCACGAAATCCACCTGGCGGATGGGACTGTCATGGGTCGGCGAGGAGACAAGGCTCGCCCCGCCCGTCAGGCCCGAAAGCAGGTCCGAGGCGCTTTCAAGCAGGCTCTTCATGTCCTGGCCGGACTGGCCCAGTGTGGCCTCGATGGCGGCCTTGTCGTCCTCGCCCGGCTCGCCGACCTGCATGAAACCATCGACGAAGAGGCGCAGCCCGTTGTGCGTCGGCGCGCGCCCGGCACTGGTGTGGGGGCTCTCGATCAGGCCGAGCTCGACCAGGTCGCTCATCACATTGCGGATCGAGGCGGGCGACAGCGACACGCCGCGCCGCGACAGGGTGCGCGAGCCCACGGGCTCGCCGGTTTCGAGGTAGAGCTCGACAATCTCCTGGAAGATCCGGCGCGAACGCTGGTCGAGCGCCTGCATCATGGATGAGGAATCGAATTGTGTCGCCATGGCGGCACCAAGATAAGCGCTTCACCAGGCGATGGAAGAGGGCGTACCTGGTCGGGCAACGACCTCGAGACCGGCCATGCCGGCATTGATGCCCCGGGCCTGAAAACGCTTGAACTGCAGATGAACACGCGCCACGAGGGCAGTCCGACATGAGGAGTTCACCATGACCGCACTGAAACGCCCCTCGGGCCGGGCCGCCGATGCGCTGCGCCCGGTCACGCTGGAAACCCATGTGACGCGCTATGCCGAGGGCTCGTGCCTGGCGAAGTTCGGCCACACCCATGTCCTGTGCACCGCCAGCTGGACCGACAGCGTGCCGCCCTTCCTGAAGGGTCAGGGCAAGGGCTGGGTGACGGCGGAATACGGTATGCTGCCCCGCGCCACCCACACCCGCGGACGCCGTGAAGCCGCGAGCGGCAAGCAGTCCGGCCGGACCCAGGAAATCCAGCGCCTGATCGGGCGGTCGCTGCGCTCGGTCGTGGAGCTGACGAAAATGGGCGAGAACCAGCTCACCGTGGATTGCGACGTGATCCAGGCCGACGGTGGCACGCGCACAGCCGCGATCACGGGCGGCTTCGTGGCCATGGCGCTCGCGCTCAGATACCTGCGCGAAGAGGGCATCATCTCCGAAGACCCGATCAACCAGCAGGCTGCGGCCATCTCCTGCGGCGTGTTCGAGGGCGTGCCCGTGCTCGACCTCGATTATCCGGAAGATTCCGGCGGCGAGGCGGACATGAATGTCGTCATGGGCTCGGACGGCGGCTTCATCGAGATCCAGGGCACGGGCGAGGAACGCCCGCTGACCCGCACAGAAGTCGACGCGCTGCTCGGCCTTGCGGAAAGGGGCTGCGGGGAACTGTTCGAGGCGCAAAGGGTGGCGCTGGGGTAGGGGGAGGCGCTGCGTTTTGTTCGCCTCATGCTGAGGCGCGAGCGGAGCGAGCCTCGAAGCATGGTGCGTCGTGGCACGGACCCTTCGAGGCTTGCCTGCGGCAAGCACCTCAGGGTGAGGGGGGACGTGTTGTTGATCCAGCCCCCAGAACTCCCTCATGCTGAGGTGCGAGCGAAGCGAGCCTCGAAGCATTGTGCGACTTGGCACGGACCCTACGAGGCTTGCCTGCGGCAAGCACCTCAGGGTGAGGTGACGGCAACGCGACGCAAC
>CAZXWB010000255.1:0-2955 GCA_964644395.1 uncultured Hyphomonadaceae bacterium
CAGACAGAAATGTTGCGCCGAAGACGGCTGTTTCGCCGTCGCTGACCAGATAATTGGATCGTGTCAGCGCCCTCGCCTCACCATCAAGCGCGACACTCTCCACCTGGCCGCGCTTCGGCGTCAGCGGCATGCCCAGATCGGTCGCAGCCATGGCATGGGCGAACACCACCGCGTCGAAGGCCTCCCCGCCCACGAGTATACCGTCAATGTCCGGCGCGGCGCCAAACCGCGTCTCAATACCTTCGAGCAGCTTCGAAACCAGACGGCGCGGTCGCAACACAAACCCCATGGGCAGGCAGATGCCGTCACCCTCGGCGTGGAGCCCCTCCAGGGGCGGGTCGGCGAGAAGCTTCGCCTGACGGCTCGCCTCCCTGTCATCCTTGGGACGCTGCACCACGGCCACAGGCAGGGCGCCACCGGGAAACTGGCGATAGAGCGCTTCCGCCGCGAAACCGGCCTGCAGGTGAATGCGTGCGCTCGCGGTGTCGGCGGCGTCGAGCCGGGGATGGACGAGCGCCAGGGGATTGCCGCTGGCGCCGGAGGCTGGGCCGTCTGCGGCGTCAAAAATCACCGGCTCCAATCCAGCCGACTTCGCGGTCCAGGCCAGCGTCGCCCCGGCGATCCCGGCGCCGATGATGGCGATCCGCTTCGGGGTCGAATCCGGGCTTCTGAGGCCGAAAATGTCGGGTTTTCGGGGCGCGGCGGTGGTCAGCACCGCCTCCAGCCTTTCACGCTTGCGCCCGAAACCTGGCGGCTTGGCAACACTGAAGCCCACCGCTTCCAGACCGCGCCGCACCGCGCCGGCGACGGTGAAGGTTGCGGCCCGCCCGCCCGGCCGTGTTCGCTCGGCGACCGCGCGCAGAACCTCAGCGCTCCACATGTCGCCATTCTTTGCGGGACTGAAGCCGTCGAGGAACCAGGCATCGGCGAGGAACACGGCGCGGGGAAGTTCCTCCTCCACCTGTCCCTGGTGCAGGGTCAGCGAGACCCCGTCCTCCAGCCAGTGCACGCGCTGGATGCCGCGCAGGCGCGCCGGCCAGCGGGCGAGCAGCTTTTCCGTGAGCGGTGCAAGTTCAGGCCAACGCGACAGGGCCCTTGCGGCCTGTTCCCGGTCGAGCGGAAAGCCTTCAAAGCTCACGAAATCGAGCCGCGCGCCGGCGTGCGGGCGCGTTTTCAGCCAGACGTCCCAGAGCGCCAGGAAGTTGAGCCCCGTCCCGAAGCCGAGCTCCGCAATGCAGAAGCGATTGCGTCCGGCCCAGGCCTGGGGCAGGCCGCATCCCCGAAGGAAGACCGCACGCGTTTCCTCAAGCCCGTCATGGGCGGAGAAGTAGACATCGTCATGCGCGGTGGCGACGGGGGTTCCGTCGTCGCGAAAGGCAAGTCCCGGGCGTGGCGGCAGGCGGCTCATGCCCGCTCATTGTCACGCCCCGGCACGACTGGCGAGGCCTGAGGGCCGCAAGCGCGGCGATCAGTCCGACGGATCGCCGGCCTCATCGCCCGTTTCATCGCTTTCATCCGTTTCAGCGGCTTCGGCAGGCGCGGCGTCTTCCGGTGTCGCCGGAGCGGCGTCATTTCCGGACCCGGACTCCTCGGCGGCGGTTGCGGGCGCAGCCCCTGCGGGCACGCCCTCTTCGCTGCCCGGATCGGTCTCCTGGTCGATGGCCGCTTCGGTGGGATCGCTCGACACCGTCGTGCCCGCCGTCGTGGGTGCGCTGCTTTCCTGCGCCGCCTCGGCTTCGGCAGCTGCACGCGCGGCCATGCGGTCACCCATCAGGCTTTCCGGGCGGGTTGTGTCAGGCGCGCGCAGGCGGATGGGACGGCGGTCCACTTCGCGAGGGAAGACATTGTTGGCGAGGTCGGCATCCACAGTGAGATTGTCCGGGTCGAGGCGCACCGATGCGATGGCCTTCGGTCCGGCGAAGAGCTGCCTCACCGTGCCGTCAAGCGTTAGGCGCCAGATATGGACCGGCAGTTCGACGCGTTCGGTCGAGCCATCCTCATAGGTGATCTCCATGGGCACCGGCGTCGGCAGGCCGCCCCGGTTGACCAGTGTCACCACGTTCAGCTTCAGGCCCTCGCGCAGGGCGCGGTCATAGGCGGCGCGGTCGGCGGCGTCCAGACTCTGCAGTTCCGCCTCCCAGCTCGCCTTCTCGCTCGCCAGCGGCGTGTAGCGGTCATTCTCGGTATAGACATCGCGCAGATCGGTGCGCCGGTCGGTGCGGTAGCGGATGCCCTCTTCTTCGTTGCGGGCCTCGAAACTCTTCCAGAGCAGGCCCATGCCGGCCTCCTCGCGCTCGAAGGCGGCGATGGCTTCGGGGTCCTTGTCGGCGAAATCATACACCGTGATGGCATCGGCACTCACATCCACATGGTCGGTGCCGAAGAACCAGCCACGCCAGAACCAGTCGAGATCGCGGCCCGACTCCTGTTCCATCATGCGGAAGAAATCCGTCGGTGTCGGGCGCTTGAAGGCCCAGGCGCGGGCATAGGCCTGGAAGGCGCGGTCAAAGGCCTCGCGGCCGAGCACGAGCTCGCGCAGGACAAAAAGCGCTGTGGTCGGCTTCACATAGGCGTTCTGGCCCCGGCCGATGAGGGAGTCGGCCGTGGACATGATCGGCTGGTCGGACTGCGAAGTCATGTAGGGGATCATGGCGCGCCGGCGGATGCCCTCGTCGAAGGTCGGCTCCCAGAGGAGGTTGGCACGCATTTCCATGAAGGTGTTCAGCCCCTCATCGAGCCACATGTACAGCCGCTCGTCGGAATTCACGATCATCGGCATCCAGAAATGCCCGGTCTCATGGATGACAATGCCGATGACGCGGTACTTGTCGCGGGCGGTGTAGACGCCGTTCTTGGCGTTCTCCGGATGCGGGCGCGGGCCATTGAAGCTGATCATCGGGTATTCCATGCCCGAATTGATCACGCCATTGACCGCGGTCGCCTGGGGATAGGGAT
>CAZXWB010000256.1:0-2951 GCA_964644395.1 uncultured Hyphomonadaceae bacterium
TACGTTGACCTTGACGGCTTCAAGCAGGTCAATGACCGCTTCGGGCATGCCACCGGCGATGAGGTGCTCGTGCATGTGGCCCAGATCCTGAAGGCGAATACGCGCGAGACCGATGTGCGCGGCCGGCTGGGCGGTGACGAGTTCGCCGTGGCACTGGTCCAGTGCAGCGAGGCCGATGCCCGCGTCAAGGCGCAGAGACTGGTGCAGCTGATCGCCGCCACGAAGGTCATCGACCCGCAGGACCCGGCCTGTCCCGGCCTTCGGATCGGTGTGACCATGGGGGTGGCGGCCTGGGCGCCCGGCATGGGTGCAACGGAACTCCTGCGCCGCGCCGATGACGAGATGTATGCCGCCAAGCCCGCCCGGCCGAACGTGATTGCCATTCCGCATGCCGGCTGATCATTTCCAGGGCGCCATGCGCACGCGCCGGGCAACGGGCAGACGCCCGGCCCAATTTCGCAGGCGCAGCGTGACTCTGCACGGTCGGTTGTGATTTACTCCGCATGCCCCGGAAAAGCCGGGCATGGCCGGCCCTTCCTGGCCGGTCCTCGCAACCGTCATTTGACGAGAGGAGAGAAATCCATGTCAATCCAAGGTCGTATCCACGAGCTCAACAAGCGCCACCGTGAACTCGATGCCACGATTGCCTCGGAACTCCAGCGACCCGCCCATGATGACATCCGAATACAGCACCTGAAGCGACAGAAACTTCGAATTAAGGAGGAGCTCTTAAACCTGCAGGCGAAATCCGCCTGAGGCGGGGCTCCGTTCCGGCGTCCCGTGCCCAATTGCAGGGGACGTCGACATGCCAACCCGTCCAGCCCATTTTCGCCTGTTTGCCGCCCGTGCTGCGCGGGTGATCCCTGGCGTAAGCACTCGGCGGAAGGCCTGAGCCGTGGCGGGCCGCGTCACCGCAATCATCGGACTCGGTGCCGACATCGGGTTGGCCATCGCCCGCGACAGCCTTGAGGCTGGCGAATCGGTCCTTGTGGCCGAGACGAACGAAAAGCGCGCCGCCGCCGCCGAGGACGCGCTGGATGGATCGTTCGTTGTGCGCCACGAGGAGGCGTTCAGCCCAATCGGCGTCAGCAACTGCCTGAAGGGCGCGCTGGAGGCCTTTGGTCGGGTTGATCATGTCGTGCACATCCCGCCGATACCCAAGCATGACGACCTGGCCGGTCTCGACGTGGAGCGCCTGTCGGACCGCATGAAGACGATGACCGTGTCGGCGGCAACGACGCTGAAGATATTTTCAGACGCCATGGCCGACCAGGAGCCCTTCGATGACGGCGCCATCCGCCGGCTGCCCCAGCGCGGTGCATTTACCTTCGTGCTCAGCCTGACGGCGCTCCTCGCCGATCACTGGCGCTTCTCCGAATGCGTGCTGCAGAACGCGGTCCTCGGCGTGATGCGCACGGGTGCTGTCTCACTCGCGCCGCAGCGGATCCGGGTCAATGCCATCGCGGCGGTGCGCCCGCGGGCCGAGCGCCGCGGAAAGGTGGCCGAGGACGAACAGTCGCCCGAGGGCGAAACCACGGAATTGCCGGAATTCACCCGCGAGGCCGACTGGCTGAAGATGCGCACGCCCATGGGCCGGGCCGCGCTTGCCGACGAGATTGCAGAAACGGTACGTTTTCTGAATTCCGAAGCGGCGGGGTTCATCACCGGCGAGGTGATCCGCCTGGACGGTGGACGTGGCGTCCTGAATGGTGTCATTTCGAACTGACCCCGGCGCCGGGCTGCACGTCGGGGGCCGGTCGGAACGGTGCCGGTCGGAACGGTGCAAGGGGCAGGGCGACCATGCGCATACTCTTGGCGGGCGGTGGTATTGGCGGTCTCACGGCGGCACTCTGCCTCCACAAGGCCGGCTTCCTGGTTGACGTGCACGAACGCGCGCGGGCCTTCGCCGAGCTGGGTGCGGGCCTGCAGCTCGGCCCCAATGCCATGCGCGTCTTTCAGGCACTCGGACTGGCCGAGATGATAGCGGCGCATGCCGTGATGCCGGAACGGCTGGAGCTGCGCGCGGGCGACACCGGCGCGCCGGTCTTTTCCATCGCCGCGGGCGAGACGATGCGCCGTCGCCAGGGCGCGCCCTATCTGCACATCCACAGGGCCGACCTCGTCGAAATCCTCGCCCGCGCACTCGCCGAGCGCTGCAGCGAGGGTGTCCATCTCGACAGTCCCGTCGAGCAGGTGCGCTCCACAGGGACCGGCGCCATCGCCGAGTTCGGCAATGGCAAGGGTGTTCGCGCCGCCGCCGTGGTTGGCGCCGACGGCATCAATTCGCGCGTACGAGAGGCGCTCCACGGTGCCGAGGCGGCGGCCTTTTCGGGCTATGTCGCCTGGCGTGCCACCGTGGCCAGCACCGGCGACCTCGACGCGCTTGTCCCACATGCGGCCACCGTCTGGTCGGGTCCTGACCGCCATGCCGTGACCTATCGCCTGCGGGGCGGGGACCTGGTCAATTTCGTCGGCGTCGTGAAACAGCCGGACTGGACGGTGGAGGGCTGGTCGGAGCCGGGCGAGGTGGCGGAGCTGCAGGCGGCGTTTTCAGGCTTCGCCGAACCGGTCACGCGCCTGACCGAGAGCGTGGAGCGCGCCTTCAAATGGGCGGTGCGGGAGCGAGCACCGACGCGCCGCTGGGGCGAGGGGCAGGTCACGCTGCTCGGTGATGCGGCCCATCCCATGCCGCCCTTCATGGCCCAGGGCGCTGGCATGGCGGTGGAGGATGCCTGGTCGCTCGCGGTGCACCTGTCGCGCCACCGCGACGGTCTCTCCGCCGGCTTGCGGGCCTATGAGCGCGAGCGGCTCAAGCGCACCGCTAAGGTGCAGGAGGCGGCCTGGCGCAACCTCGCCGTGTTCCACACCGAAAGCGGTGGACGTGGGCGACGCCTTCGCGGCCAGCTCCGGCTCGCCAACCGTTTCGCCCCGCGCCTCATCCATTCCGGCAC
>CAZXWB010000257.1:0-2950 GCA_964644395.1 uncultured Hyphomonadaceae bacterium
CCTGAAATGGTCCCATAAGGGCAGCGAGCCACCGCAGACCGGTGGCAGCTGACTGCCACTTTCTTTCCAATTGAACCCGCCCGCTGCGCCATCGACGTGGCGGGCGAGTTTTTTGTGAATTTCTTCTCGCCATTAATCGCGAACTAACGGATTGCGCGTTACGCCGAATGCAATCATGAGTAGTAGTATCTGAGAATCTATCCGGGGTGGTTCGTTTTGGTTTCGATCAATTGGCAGACAGGCTCCTCGCCTCGATGGGAGGGCACCGCGCCGCACGGACGCCGCGGCGCGCTCTGCAACTTCATCTTCGAGGATGCCCGCGGGGCCAATGGCTGGTTCAGCAAGACCGGCCCGTCACGCGTCCTGATTGTCGGTCTGGCGGCCCTCCTGGCGCTGTCGCCGGTCTTGCTGGACGGACTGCCCGTCTTGCTCTCGCATCTGGCAAGTGGATGGGCCGGGGCATGATCACGGCACGACTCAATCAGCCCCATGGATGGCGGCCGTCTGGGCTGTGCCTCATGATGGTCTTCATGATCTTCTGTGCGGCCGGCGAAGGTCACGGGCAGACCTATTCATGTTCTTCAGAAGTGGACCTCTGGTTTGCCAATGACGAGTCCGGGAGCGTGACTCCATCGGAGTTCAATGATGCCCTCGATTTCATTTACCAGGTCACCGATGAATTCGAGCATGACCGGAACACGGGCGCCCAGAGCGGCATCATCGGCTGGGGCTCTGACCCCGCACCGACGGACATCGTCATCCCGGTCACGGATACGCTCAATGACCCTGACGACAGTGGCCTGGTTTCCGGCACGATTATCACCGACGGGGACGGTCGCGGCGTCCGCGAGGTCTATGTCAATCGCGCAAGCTCCAGCACCGGGACGCAACTCAACAAGGCAACCAACCGCCTGGCTGATCTCATCAATGGCGGAAATGGTCGTCGAGCGGGTGTGCCCCAGGTGGCGATCATCCTGACGGACGCTCCGGCATCGCAAATCAACAACACATCGTTCAATGGGGGTGGTTTTGTCTGGGAAGCGGCCGCAGCCAACCTGCGCAATGCCGGGCCCGAGGGTGTGCGAATTGCCGTTGTGCTGCTCGCTGAAGCCGCGGACGCCTATGACAACAATGCTGCTGCGCGGGCGACCATAGACGATGTCATCGGGGATGACGGGATCGTTGTGCGCACCTCCAGCTATGCGATGGCGGCCGATCCGGCCAATGGCTATATCGAGGACACCGTGGAAGCGATTTGCGGAATCTCAGGGCCTTCTCAGGAAGATTATTCCGATGCGCCGACCAGCGGCACGTCACCCGATGGCAGCGGAACGAACGCCTATGGCGAAGCCACGCACGCAATTGTCAGCGGTATCGGGCTCGGGCTCGCGATCGACGCTGAGACCGCCTCCATCGCCAGTGCGGATGCCACCGGCGATGGCCCTGATGATGACGGCGTGGCCTTCCCGGCGCTGGTCCAGGGCGAGGACGCAACGATTGCGGTGCAGGTGAGCCAGGCGGGTGGCGGTGACGGCTATCTTCAGGGCTGGATCGACTGGAATGGCGATGGCGACTTTGCCGATGCCGGCGAGCAGGTCGCGACAGACCTGCAGAGCGCCGGGGCCGGGACGACGATCATCAATGTACCGGTCACCGTGCCCGCTGGCGCGACCATGAGCCAGACCTTCGCGCGCTTCCGCTGGTCGACCACAGCGGGGCTCGATTCGACTAGTGCCGCACCCGATGGCGAGGTGGAGGACTATGCCGTGACCATCGCCGCCGCCGGCATCGATATCAGCGGAACGGTGTTCTTCGACACCGGTGCCGGGGCGGGTGCCACGGCCCATAATGGCGTGACCGAAGGCGATGAGGCGGGCGCGCCCGGCGTCAAGGTGCAGCTTGTCAACACAGCCAACGGCCAGGTGATCGACGCCACCGAGACCGACGGGTCCGGCGGCTATGCCTTCACCGTCCCGGCGACGCTGGCGGGCACCGACGTGACGGTGCGCACGGTGGCGCCAGCCGGTGCCCGCAACATATCGAGCGCCGTGGTGAACATGACCGATGGCTCCACGCTCGACGGCGAAGCCATCGCGACCCTCGCCAGCGGTACGGGCTTTGTCGCCGATTTCGGCCTGGCCCCGGCCTCGCGCCTGGTCGAGGGACAGTCCGTCACCGTGGCGCCCGGCGGCGTGGCGGATATCGCCCACACATTCACAGCCGGGACCGCGCTCGACGTGGATCTGTCAATCACGGGGCTCACCAGCTCATCGACGGGCAGCTTCACCACCACGCTGTGGCGCGACGCTGACTGCAGCGGCGATATCTCCGCCGGCGAAACCGTGCTTTCGGCCACCCAGTCCCTGGCGACCGGTGAGGCGCTCTGCCTCGTTGCCCGTGTGGAGGCGTCCGACGGCCTCGCCAGCGGCGCGACGGTGAGTTTCGATATCACCGCCAATGCTGCCCTGTCAGGCACGGCCGAGACCGAAGACCTTGCCAATACCGACCGCGTGACGGTGAATGACGGCGCCGCGCTGACCCTGCAGAAGCAGGTCTGCAATGCGAACACCTCGGCCTGCGACGTGGTCACCGGCGCAGGTTTCGGCAGCAGCAATCGCGGCGCACCGGGCGACCAGCTTGTCTACCGGCTCGTCTTCGAGAACCCGACGAGTGAACCGCTGGAGGATGTGCGCGTCCATGACCGCACACCGGACTATTCCGCGACCATTGCCGCCGGCGCCGATGTGGTGTCCCAGCCCTCCAGCGTGAGCTGTTCGCTGGTGCAGCCGGCAAGTCCGGTCCCTGCGGGCTTTGAAGGGGTCGTGGAGTGGACCTGCCCCGGCCCGATGGCGCCGGGCGACCGGGGCGTGGTGAGCTTCACCGTGGAGATCGCGAACTAGGTCGCCTGGTTTCAGGATGTTACCAGGTGAGCAGTCCTGAGCGTAACCAC
>CAZXWB010000258.1:0-2946 GCA_964644395.1 uncultured Hyphomonadaceae bacterium
CCTGCCGATTGCGATCCTGGGCCTCATGCCGCCGGCGGGCACGCCGGAGCCTGCGCACTACAAGCGCCCCGGCGGTGCGCCCATGCCGACCGTGGTGGCCCCGGTGCTCACGGCGGTGGGCACGGTTGCGCTGTTCTTCTATGCCGGACAGATCGCATCATTCCTTCGCCCCGTTCTCGAAGGAGGCGCCTGAGCATGAGTGACATCACCCCTCCCGACCGTGACGAGAGTGGCCGCTTCAAGAGCGCCAGGCCGGTCGAGACCGCCGTCGATGATCCCGCCGCCTGGCATCCGCTGGCGCGCGCCCTGTTTGGCTGGACGACGGGCGCAAGGGCGGGACAGGGCCTTTTCTGGGGTGTCATCGCCCTCGGTGCGCTGCTCGTGCTGGCCGATGCCCTGGTGAGCCACAAGGTGAAGTTCGACATCCAGTCCACATTCGGTTTCTATGGCCTCTTCGGCGGCCTTGCCTTCGCGCTTGTCATCCTGGCCGGCTGGCCGCTTGCGCGCTTCCTGCGCCGCGATGAAGACTACTATGGCGACGCGGAGAATGCCGAAGAGCGCGCCGCCCGGGAGGAGCGCTGATGCCTGAGCTGTTGGCCAGTCTCAATCCGGGGCTCCTGCTCATCGCGGTGGGCCTTGTTTGCGCGCTACTGCCCCAGCGACAGGTGCGCCAGGCCCTGACCATCGCCGTGCCGCTCATCGGCATGGTCCTGCTCGCCCAGGCCCCGCATGATCTCGACCTGGCATCGGCCAGCATGATGGGGCTCGATCTGGTGCTCTACCGGGTCGACAATCTGAATTTCGTGTTCGCGCTCGCCTTTCTCATCGCCGTGTTGCTGAACGCGATCTACGCCATGCATGACGATAACAGGCTCCACGACGCTGTCGCGCTGATCTATGGCGGGGCCTCGGTGGCGGCGGTGCTGGCCGGGGACCTGATGACCCTGTTCATCTTCTGGGAGGTCACCGCGATTTCCTCCGTCGTGCTGATCCTGCAGTCGCGCACACGTGCCGCCTATGGCGCAGCCATGCGCTACCTCGCCATCCAGATCCTCTCCGGCGTGCTTCTCTTGAACGGTGCGGCCTGGTACCTGAATGCCAGCGGCACGCTGGCGCTGCCGGGGCAGGTGGGCACTGGGATGGCGCTCAGCGAGCCGGGCGCCTGGCTGTTGTTCCTCGCCTTCGGCATCAAGGCGGCGTTCCCGCTGCTGCACAGCTGGCTGGTGGATGCCTATCCCAGGGCCACGGTGACAGGGGCGGTGGTGCTGTCGGCCTTCACCACCAAGCTCGCGGTCTACACGCTGGCACGCTTCTTTCCCGGCGAGAGCCTTCTGGTCTGGATCGGCGCGGCCATGGCGTTGTTCCCGGTTTTCCTGGCACTGATCGAGAATGACCTGCGCAAGGTGCTGGCCCTCGGCCTTGTCAGCCAGAACGGCTTCATGCTGACGGCCGTCGGCGTGGCCTCGGGCAAGGCGATGGAGACCGCGCTGAACGGTGCGGCGGGGCACGCCTTTGTCTGCGTGATTTACATGGGCCTGCTGTTCATGGTGACCGGGGCGCTCATCCACCGCGCCGGAACGGCAAGGATCAGCGAGCTTGGCGGCATGTTCCGGTCCATGCCGGTCACCGCCTTGTTTGCCATCATTGGTGGGCTGACCCTCGCGGCCGCCCCGCTCTTTTCGGCCTTTGCGACGAAGTCGCTGATCCTCGAGGCGGTGAAGTCCTCATCGCTTTTCTGGGCCTGGATCGCGCTCTATGCGGCCTCGGCCGGGGTTCTCGCCGTGGGAGCGCTGAAGGTGCCGTTCCACGCCTTCTTCGGAACAGACAGCGGCAAGCGGGTGGCGGAGGCGCCCTTCAACATGCTGCTCGCCATGGGGCTGGCGGCCTTTGTCTGCATCGCGCTCGGGCTGCCGGGGCTGGTGCCGGGTTTCGGCTATGAGCTCCTCTACAACATGCTGCCCTATCCGCCGGAAGCGCTCGGCTACCATGTCTTCACCGCCAGCCATGTGCTGACGCAGATGCAGCTGCTGGTCATGGCGCTGGTCGCCTTTGTCCTGCTCCGGCGCGTCGGGCTCTATCCGAAGGAACAGCCGGGCCTCGTGCTCGATGCCGACTGGACCTATCGTAAAGTGGGATACGGCATGGCGCTCTGGGCGCACCGGGTCTGGAAGAAGGCCGGACCGGCCCTGACGGCGGCGATGGGGCGGGCCTTCGAGCGGCTATATGACCGTATCGAGGCCGCCAGCAGTCCCCAGGGCCAGCTCTCTCGCGGACTGGTGAGCCAGTCCATGGCGGTCTGGACCGCAGTGATACTGGGAATTGTCCTCGTTCTCACGCTGGTCGTGGCGTCCTGAACTTCATTGGTGAAGCATAGACACCACACGAATGGACCGGGCTCAGTGGGCCTGCAATTTCAACTGTAATTCAAACTTTACATTGCTGAACAATTTGCAAATGTCCGTCGCATTCTCAAGGAACGGAGGAAACGATGGCTGATGGGCAGGCCGGTTTTGAAAATCCGGGGGCAAAGGACTTGAAAAAAACACTCGTGATGGAAATGACGGCGGACATTGTTGCGTCATATGTGCGCAAGAACTCGGTTCCCGCCTCTGAATTACCGATACTCATTCGCGGTGTGTTTGACGCGTTACAGGGGATCACGGGGACAACCGGGCCAGCCAACAAGGTTGAACTGAAGCCCGCCGTTCCGGTGAAGAAATCCGTCACCGATGAATACATTGTCTGTCTTGAAGACGGAAAGAAATTCAAGAGTCTCAAGCGCCACCTTCGTGCGAAGTATGGCATGAGCCCCGAAGAATACCGTGAAAAGTGGAACCTGCCGGCGGACTATCCGATGGTCAGCCCGAGCTATGCGCGCGAACGCTCCCGGCTTGCGAAAAAGATGGGCCTCGGCCAGGCGCGGTCTTGATGATGGTCGCGCTAGCG
>CAZXWB010000259.1:0-2945 GCA_964644395.1 uncultured Hyphomonadaceae bacterium
CGGTCGTGCACGGCTCTTGTGACTTCAGGCTTTCGGGCAAGCAGGGCCTCCATGCCGCCGTCCTTCGGCGCGCAGACCGAATAGTGGAGGTTGCCGTCGCCCAGATGTCCGAAGGCAACGATGTCGGATTCCGGTGCGACGGTGCCAAGCTCCCGGCCCATCACCTCAAGAAAGTCCGGTATGGCGGAGACCGGCACGCTGATATCGTGGGCGATGACGGCGCCGAAGGCGCGCTTCGACAGCGGGATGGTCTCGCGAATGGTCCAGAAGGTCTGGGTCTGGGCGACCGACTGGGCGATCAGCACGTCTGCGACACGACCGGCCTCGATCTCGCCGGCAAGCGCGGTCTCCAGCATGTCCCGGCCTCGGGCCTCGTCGCTGACCGACAGTTCGATCAGCACGCGCCAGGGGGCGTCGCTCGGCAGGGGATCGCTGATCGTGGCCTCATCCTCGACCACCATCTGCACCGCATTGGCCGGGATGATCTCGAAACTCGTCACCGTGTCACCGGCGGCGCTGCGCAGGTTTGCGAGCAGCTCAACAGCCTGCCGCGGCGTTTCCAGCACCGCCCAGGCCGTGACCTGGCGCGAGGTGGGCAACAGCTTCAAATTGGCCGCCGTGATGATGCCCAGCGTGCCCTCGGCGCCGGCGAAGAGATGCTTCAGGTCGTAGCCGGTATTGTTCTTGCGCAGACCCGTCAGCCCTTTCCAGATGCGCCCGTCGGCGGTCACCACTTCGAGCCCGAGGATCAGGTCGCGCATCATGCCATAGCGCAACACCGCCACGCCGCCGGCATTGGTCGAGATCAGACCGCCGATCGTCGCCTGGCCCTGGGAGCCGAGCGAAAGTGGAAAGAAACGGTCGGCCCTCTCTGCGGCGTCATGGACGTTGGACAGGATCGTTCCGGCCTCGGCGACCATGGAATTGTTGAAACCGTCCACTTCGCGGATGCGGTCCATGCGCGAGAGCGACAGCAGAATCTCGCCATGGGGCAGGCCGCCATCGACGAGGCCTGTATTGCCGCCCTGGGGCGTGATGGGAACACTGTGTTCTGCGCAGAGCGCCACCAGCGCGGCGACCTCTTCCGTGCTGGCGGGCAGGGCAAGGAAAGGCGTCTCGCCATGGAACCGTCCGCGCCAGTCGGCCAGTTTCGGCGCAATGCGATCCGCGTCATCGCTCCATCCCGATGGGCCGAGCAGGTCCCTTGCGGCGGTCAGGAAGGCAGCGGGTGGAGCGATTGTGGTCAGCGTGTCGGGCATGGTCCGAAGTCTAGCCGATTTCGCCGCCATTGCCATGCGCCGCAGCCGCGCGCCCGAGCCGGTCATTGATCGCGCGGCCCAGGCCTTGGTCCGGGATCGGGGCGACGGCGATGGGCCGGCCGGTCGCGTCGGCGGCGTGCAGGTGGGCGAAGAGGTTTGCGGCGGCCTCGATCAGGTCGCCGGTCGGCGACAGGCTGATCTCGCCCGGAACAGCACCGAAGCCGATCAGGAACTCGTTGCCCGCCGCCTGCTGCGCATTCAGCCTGAGCGGCGCCTCTGGTGCATAATGGGCCAGCAACTGCCCCGGCGATGTGGGCCCATCCGACCGACTTGCCTGCCGCGCCACGGGCTGGCCGGTGACGTGTTCGATGTCCAAGGCGGTGACCGCTCCTTCGCGCAGGAGCATGACCGTGTCGCCCGCGACCGACACGATTGTGGATTCCAGCCCCACCCGGCAGGGCCCGCCATCGAGGACCAGATCGACCCGCGCACCCAGCCCCTCGCGCAGATGTTCGGCCCGCGTCGGGCTGAGGCGTCCGGACGGGTTGGCCGAGGGTGCCACCAGCGGCCCGCCGAAGGCGTTGAGCACCTCCAGCGCCACACCATGGTCGGGCATGCGCACCGCAAGCGTGGCCAGGCCGGCGCGCGCCAGTTCGCACACCGTGGCCGAGCCGCTGCGGACGGGCAGGACCAGGGTCAGCGGCCCGGGCCAGAAGGCTTCGGCGAGCCGTCGTGCCGTGCCGGAGAATTCGACCTCACGGGCCGCCATGTCGGGGCCGGAGACATGGGCGATCAGCGGGTTGAAACGCGGGCGCCCCTTGGCCGCGAAGATCCGCGCCACCGCCTCGGGGTCCGCGGCATCGGACGCGAGGCCGTACACGGTCTCGGTCGGCAAGGCGACCAGGCCGCCGCGCCGGAGCAGTGCCACCGCCGCCGCCATGTCGCCGGCGCTCATTCTGCCCGCATCGCCTCGATGGTCACGGTGACGTCCACCTCTTCCGAGACATAGGCGGCGTTCGGGTCACTCTGCATGCCGAGATTGAGCGGGCTGCGGAACAGAGTGGCCTCGCCTGTCATGCTGGCACGGTCGCCGTCGATATCGAGGGTGAAGTCGAAGGGTACGATGAGGCTCATATCCTTGATCGCGACCTCCGCCTCGGCGGTCCATGTGTTATCATTATCGCCGCGCGCGAAGTCGAAGACCCGGACGCTGGCGGTGGGATACTCCCTGACGAAGAACCACTCCGAGCCGGGCAGCGCGTCGTCATACATCTTCACACCGGTCGTCGCCGAGCCCGTGGCGATTTCCGCCGTGACTTCGGCGGCCTCGGGATTGTCGGGATCGAAGACAATGTCTGCGGTCCAGTCGGAAAACGCGCCGTCATAGGCATTGCCTTCATGGCTGAACGCGAAGCTTATGGCGGAATTGTCGTAATCCACCGTCCAGGCCGCCGATCCTGACGGGGCCGCGGCCTCCCGCTCAAGCTGCGGCGAGGCTGCCCCGGTCTGCAGGAGCGGGACCGCAGCGATGACGGCGAAGACGGCGAGGGCGGAACCGAAGGCCATGAGAAATCCCTTTGCAGGTGGGCGTGGTGAGGATGTGGGGCCGAACAGGCCTGGCGCCATGCGTTTGATTACGCCCTCTTCGGGCCCGAACTCGTGCTTGACGGCCCCTGCCACATGCAG
>CAZXWB010000260.1:0-2939 GCA_964644395.1 uncultured Hyphomonadaceae bacterium
TTCTGCCTGCGCATGGTGCGCGCCGGACGCGGCCGGGTGCGACAGGTCCCGCGCAAGGTCTGGTCCTCGGACCGTCGCGTGGCGGAATGGGGCTTCTGGAAAGCCAACGCCACCTATGCACGTGTGGGCCTGAAATGGCTCCGCGGCGCCGACACCGAGGAGGTCAAGGCGAAGCACTATCCGGATGTGCGGTGAGGTGCGGCCCCCTCAAACCTCCTGATTATAGTCCCCGATTTCCTCATACTGGGCCAGGCGCGGCTTCACCTCTTCGCGGAAGAGCCGGATCATGTCGGCCTCACTCTCCATGCTTTCCACCACGGTGACGAGTTCCGGCTTGTTCGATGAGGCACGCACGAGCACCCAGCTTCCGTCCTCCAGCGTGACGCGGGCGCCATTCACGGTGTTCACGTCGACCACCTTGCGGCCGAGGATTTCCTGTCCTGCCAGCGCCTTGTACTCCTCCACCAGGCCGTCGACGACGCCGTATTTCTTCTCGTCATCGCAATGGGGCGACATGGTCATGGAGGTGAAGGCGGTGCCGAGTTCGCCCTTGAGGTCGGCCATGGATTTGTCGGGATTGCGGTCGAGCATCTGCAGGATGGCCGCGGCTGCCGTCAGGCCACAATCATAGCCAAGCCCGATGGGTGGGCGGAAGAAGAAATGGCCGGACTTCTCGAAGCCCGCCAGCGCGCCGAGATCGGTGGTGCGGCGTTTGATATAGGAATGGCCGGTCTTGTAATAATCGACCTCGGAGCCGTTCTCCTGCAGTACGGGATCGGTCTTGTAGAGGCCGGTGGATTTCACATCGACGACGAATTTCGCGCCGGGATGGACGCGGCTCAGGTCGCGGGCCAGCATGAGCCCGATCTTGTCGGCAAAAATCTCGTCGCCGGTATTGTCCACCACGCCGCAGCGGTCGCCATCGCCATCGAAACCGAGCGCCACGTCGGCGCCGTGGGCTTTCACCGCATCGGCCATGGCGTGGAGCATTTTCGTGTCTTCGGGATTGGCGTTGTATTTCGGGAAGGTCCAGTCGAGATTGCAATCAAGCTCGATCACGTCGGCGCCCATCCGGCGCAGGGCCTCCGGTGCGAAGGCTCCCGCCGTGCCGTTTCCGCAGGCCGCGACCACCTTCAGCGGGCGCTTGATGTGGACATGGTCGCTGACCGACTTGATGTACTTCTCGCGCATGCCCTGGACCTGGAAGATCCCGCCGCCCGCGCGCGGCTGGAAGTCGCCGCCCAGCACGATTTCCTTCAGCCGGCCCATCTCGTCGGGCCCGAAGGTCAGCGGCTTGTTTGCGCCCATCTTCACGCCGGTCCAGCCATTCTCATTGTGGCTGGCGGTCACCATGGCGCAGCAGGGCGCGTCGAGTTCGAACTGTCCCCAGTAGACCATGGGCGAGAGCGCGAGGCCGAGGTCGAGCACCTCGCAGCCGCCCTGGATCAGGCCGAGCGTGAGCGCGTTCTTGATGTCCTGGGAATAGGAACGGTAGTCGTGGCCGGTGACGACTTTCGGCTCCACGCCCAGCTCTTGGAACAGGGTGCCCATGCCGAGGCCGAGGGCCTGGACGCCATAGAGATTGAGCTCGGGCGCCTTTTCATGGCCTTCGATGCCAAACCACCAGCGGGCGTCGTACTCGCGGAAACCGGTCGGCTTCACGAGCGGCAGCGTGGTGAATTCCAGCGAATTGGCCGCGATCTGCGGCAGCGGCTTCGGCATCATGGGCGTTGTCCCTCCAAGAACGCTTCTCTTGCGCCTTAGACACGAGCCCGACGGAGCTTTCAAGGCCGCTCGCCCGAGGTCGTCATTTCGGCCAGAGCACCATCTGTGTGCAACGAAAGAGCGCGATCGTCTTCCCTGTCGCGGCATGGGTCACCGTGGCGTCCCAGAGCTGGGTACTGCGGCCCAGGTGACGGGCTTCCGCGCGGGCGGTGACCCTGCCGTCGCGCGCGGTACCGAGGAAGTTCGATTTCAACTCGATCGTGGTGAAGCCTGTCGATCCCTCCGGCAGGGCGCGCACGCAGGCATAGCCGCAAAGCGAGTCCGCCAGCGTGATGACGCTGCCGGCGTGCAGGAAGCCATTCGGCGCCATGTGACGGGCGGCGATCTCCAGCTCGCCCTCCATCCAGCCCTCGCCGAGGGCCGTGATGACGATGCCCATATGACCGGGCAGGGCCGCCGCGCCGATCGTGTTCAATTGTTCAATGCTCAGTCCCACCATTGCGGCCTCCGCCAAAGTATTTCCAAGGCCATGATCGCGCCTCTGCGCCGGTCGGCAAGCCCCGACGTGGCGTCATGATCTAGCAGGTGTGAACTGGCGTTTTCCCCCGCATGGGTGCACAGATGGGGAGAGGAGGGGCGGATATGGATGTCGATGTGAACGAGCTCAGCCCGGCAGAGAGCGGGCTGGTGGCGCTGGTGGGCGCCGCGCCACACAGCTGGATCCTGCTCAATGCACTGGCCGAACGCTTCGGGCCGTTTCCCGTGCTGGTGGAGGATGGCGAGCCTCCGGCGCAGTTCTGGAAACGCCGGGCTAGGCTGGTCGGGCCGGTCACCGCCCTTGGCCAGCGCCTGGCGCGTTTTCCGCAGATCATCGCCAAGCCCGGTGCCCGCAAGCGCCTGGCGGAACTGCAGGCCCATCCCGGCGTGAGCTTCGATCCGCCCGACGGGTTGCCCATGGCGCGGGTGCCCTCGGTGAATGACGTCGCCGCGCGCGAAGGCCTGGCACGGCTTCAGCCCCGGGCGGTGTTTGTCTGCTCGACACGGATGATCGCGCCGGCGACGCTCAAGGCCACCACGGCACCCTTCGTGAACTACCATTCCGGCATCAACCCGGCCTACCGCGGCATGTATGGCGGCTACCACGCCCTGGCCGAAGGCGATGGCGGGAATTTCGGCACGACCCTGCACCTGGTGGACACAGGCGTCGATACCGG
>CAZXWB010000261.1:0-2906 GCA_964644395.1 uncultured Hyphomonadaceae bacterium
GGGGATAAGTTTTGTGCGTGGAGCCCTCACCCTCCCACGCCTGCGGCGCGGGCCCCTCCCTCTCCCGCAAGCGGGAGAGGGGAAGAGCGGGCCTCGACCTTCGCGCCCCCTCTCCCGCTGGCGGGAGAGGGCCGGGGTGAGGGCCCATCTCCTGGCCTCTCCACGCGTGCGGGTGGAAGACATTCGAGCTGGGCCCTCAGACGGGCTGGCGCCCGTCGAGGGAGCCGGAAAGGAGCGGCTCACCCCACCCGCACCTCATCACACAGCGTGCGCCGGTAGAGCGCGCCATTGCGGAACCAGTGCCAGGTTCGCGCGCGCGACTGTCCGCCCTCGCCCATGCAGATGATCTCGAAGAAATTTGCCCCCGGTTCGTCCTTGCGGGCAAGGTTCAGGAGAATGAGGCCGTCATGGGTTTCCCAGCTTTTTCCGCGGAAGGTCGGCGTGTCGAACCAGACCGCGTCGCCCCTGATGACACCGTCGAATACCGCCTCACGTGTGCGCCCGTCCGCCCAGGTGAAGGTGATGGTCTGGCGGTAGAAGACCTGGCCGTCGTCCGGAAACGCGCAGACCACGCGGGCGGCATGCTGGTCTTCAAGCGCGCCCGCAGCATCGAGATGGCGATAGGTGCCTTCCCAAATGCCTGCATGGGCGCGCATGGCGGGAAAACGCGTCATATCACGCCGCGATCCTTCAGCGCGGCGATCTGGTCGTCCGTCAGGCCCACCTCCCTCGCAATGGCTTCGGAATGCTCGCCGAGGGCAGGCACGCGCGGGTTCGGCCTGGCGGCTTCTTCGGCGAAACGGATGGGCGGCCCGATGTGGCGATGGCCGTCGGCATCGGTGAACACCATGCCGCGTGCGGACGTGAAGGGATCATCGAAGGCCTCCTTCAGCGATCGCACGGGCGCCCAGGCACACTCGACCCATTCGAGACATTCCATCCAGTGGGAAAGGGGCTCCCTGGCGAAGGTCTCTCTCAGGAAGACGCGCAGGGGCTCCTGGTCCGGTCCGGGTTCGCGCCTTGCGATCTCGATCAGGTCCGGTCGCCCGAGGGCGGTGAGCAGGTTCGTGACGAATTTCGGTTCCGGGCCGCTCAGCGCAATGAAGCGACCATCGGCGGTCTCATAGAGGTTGGTGAAGGCCGAACCGCCGAAACTGCGCATGGCCTTGGGTATGGGATGGGCGTCCCCGGCGAAGACGGGGCCGGTGACATTCGGCGTCCAGGCCAGGCATGCGTCATACATGGACATGTCGATATAGTCGCCGAGGCCTGTCGTCTCGCGCCGGTAGAGCGCCATCATCACCGCTGCGAAGGCCATCAGGGACGCGCCGGCGTCAGCAAACGGGATGGCCGGCATGGCGGGCTTGTCGTCCTCAAGGCCACGGCCGAGGTCGATGATGCCCGCCAGCGCTTCGACGCCAGTGTCGTGGGAGGGGCGCGCGGACATTTCATTGTCCTGGCCGAAGGCGGAAATGGAGCAGTAGACGAGCCGTGGATTGCGCGCGCGCAGCGTTTCCTGATCAACCCCGAGGCGTTTGACGACGCCCGGCCTGAAGGCCTCGACCACCACGTCTGCGATGTCGGCAAGCGCGCAGAACATTTCGCGGGCTTCGGGGTCTTTCAGGTTGATTTTCAGGCTGCGCTTGCCGCGCGCAATGTTGCGGAACCAGACCGAAACGCCATCGGCGGTCTTGTGGCCGATCACGCGCGTCGGCTCGCCCGTGCCATTGGCCGGCTCGACCATGATCACGTCAGCCCCATGGTCAGCCATCATCATGGTGAAATGCGGCCCCGGAAGGAAGGCGGAAAGATCGAGGACGCGAAGGCCGGTGAGTTTCACTCCACCTCTCCGGTCTGCTCGCCAAGCTTCGGGGCGCGGGAGGAGGTCAGCCGCTCACCGTTGATCCGGAAGGGTGAGGCCAGGGTCCTCAGGCGCTTGCCGTCAGCGTCGGGATGATGGACGCTTTCCAGCATCCCGATTTCGCTGACATAGTCATTGTCGAGGGCATCAGCCACGTCGAGCACGGGGGCAAACGGCACCCTTCCGCCAAGGCGGGTCATCCAGTTCGCGGTGGTGTCGGCCATCATGACGGCGTCCACGGCCTCGCTGAGGGCGGCAAGGTTCTCCCGCCGGGCCGGTATGGTTGCGAAGCGGTCATCTGATGCAAGGCGTTCAGCGCCCGCGATCTGGCACCAGAGGTCCCAGAATTTCGGCGTCTGGCACATGAGCAGGCCCCAGCCATCCTGGGTCTTCACGAGCTGGCTGGGCGTGATGGACGGGTGGCTGCCACGCGGCAGGCGGCCCGTGACATGGCCCTGATTGAGGTACCATGTCGCCGGATAGGAGAGCTGGTGCAGGGCGGTGTCGAACAGGCAGACGTCCACATCGCAGCCCTCGCCCGTGCGCCCTGCCCCGATGATGCCGGCGAGGATGGCCGTCGCAAGCTGGGAGCCGGTGTGGAAGTCCACCATGGACAGGCCGAAGCGCACGGGCGGTCCGTCCGGCTCGCCGGTCAGGCTCATGAACCCGGCCTCGGCCTGCATGAGGTAATCATAGCCCGGCCAGGCGGCGCGTGGACTGGCGCGGCCATAGGCGGAGAGATGCGCGCAGACGATCTTCGGATTGATGGCCTTGAGGTCGGCGTAGGTGAGGCCGAGCTTGCCGGGCTGGTCACCGCGGAGGTTGTTCGCCACCGCATCGGCCGATCGCACCAGTTTTTCGAAGGTCGCGCGCCCCTCATCGGACCTTAGATCAAGCGCGACGGACTTCTTGCCCTTGGAGAAGGTCTGGAAGAATTCGGAGTCGGCCTCGCCCAGCATGTAGGGTCCCACCGAGCGCGACACGTCCCCGCCGCGTGCGGGATCCTCGATCTTGATCACCTCGGCGCCGAGATCGGCCAGCAGCA
>CAZXWB010000262.1:0-2892 GCA_964644395.1 uncultured Hyphomonadaceae bacterium
CGATAATGGCATACTCCTTCACGGAAAAGAAACGCATCCGCAAAAGCTTCGGCCGAATTCCCGAAGCCATCGAAATGCCGAACCTGATCGAGGTTCAGCGCGCCTCCTACGAACATTTCCTCCAGATGCACACGCCCGAGGAGGAGCGCACCGATGACGGCCTTGGCGGGGTGTTCCGCAGCGTTTTTCCGATCAAGGATTTCTCCGACCGCGCCGAGCTGGAATATGTCTCCTATGAGTTCGAGCCGCCGAAATTCGACGTGGAGGAGTGCCTCCACCGCGACCTGACCTATGCCGCCCAGCTCAAGGTGAAGCTGCGCCTGATCGTCTTCGAGGTCGAGGAGGAGAGCGGCGCACGCTCGGTGAAGGACATCAAGGAGCAGGATGTCTATCTCGGCGATATCCCGCTGATGACCGGCAAGGGCACCTTCATCATCAACGGCACCGAGCGGGTCATCGTGTCCCAGATGCACCGTTCGCCGGGCGTTTTCTTCGACCATGACAAGGGCAAGACCCATTCGTCGGGCAAGCTGCTCTTTGCCGCGCGGATCATCCCCTATCGCGGGTCCTGGCTCGATTTCGAATTCGACGCCAAGGACATCCTGAATGTCCGCATCGACCGCAAGCGCAAGCTGCCGGCGACGACGCTGATGTTCGCCCTCGGTCTCGACGGTGAGCAGATCCTCGAGCACTACTACACCGCCTCGATCTACAAGCTGCACAAGAAGGGCTGGGTGACGGCCTACAAGACCGACCAGTGGAAGGGCGTGAAGCCGAGCTTCCCGCTGGTCGATGCGAAGTCCGGCGACGAGCTTGCCCCGGCTGACCGCAAGCTGACGGCGCTCAGGGCCAAGCGAATCGCCGATGGCGGCACCGAGGACATCCTGATCCCCTCCCATGCGCTGGAGGGCAAGTTCCTGGCGCGCGACATCGTCAACATGGAAACCGGCGAGATCTACGCCGAGGCCGGCGATGAACTGACCGAGGAACTGGTGGCGGAACTGCGCGATCAGGGCGTCGACACGCTGGAACTGCTCGACATCGGCGATGCCGGTCGCGGTCCCTGGTTGCGCAACACGCTTTCGGCCGACAAGAACGAGAACAAGCTCGAGGCGCTGTCGGACATCTACCGCGTCATGCGCCCGGGCGAGCCGCCGACCGCGGAGGCGGCTGACGCGCTGTTCCAGCAGCTCTTCTTCGACAGCGAGCGCTATGATCTCTCCGCCGTGGGACGGGTGAAGATGAACATGCGCCTGAAGCGCAAGGGCTCGGACTTCGAGCCGGCGGCGGACGATTTCCGCACCCTTCGCAAGGAAGACATTCTCGCGGTGGCCGACCTCCTGCTCGACCTGAAGGACGGCATCGGCGAGGTCGACGACATCGACAATCTCGGCAATCGCCGCGTGCGCTCGGTGGGCGAGCTCATGGAGAACAATTACCGTATCGGCCTGGTGCGCATGGAGCGCGCCATCAAGGAGCGCATGAGCTCGGTCGACATCGACACGATCATGCCCCACGACCTGATCAATGCGAAGCCGGTCGTGGCCGCGGTGCGGGAATTCTTCGGCTCCTCGCAGCTCTCGCAGTTCATGGACCAGACCAATCCGCTCTCGGAGATCACCCACAAGCGCCGTCTCTCCGCGCTCGGTCCGGGTGGCCTGACGCGGGAGCGTGCGGGCTTCGAGGTGCGCGACGTGCACCCGACCCATTATGGCCGCATCTGCCCCATCGAGACGCCGGAAGGTCCGAACATCGGGCTGATCAACTCGCTCGCCACCCATGCGCGGATCAACAAGTACGGCTTCATCGAAAGCCCGTACCGCAAGGTCGAGAAGGGCAAGCAGTCGGCGGAGGTGAACTACCTCTCGGCCATGGAGGAGATGGAGTACCGCATCGCCCAGGCGAATGCCTCGGTAGGCGACGGTGGCGAGCTCCAGAACGAGTTCGTCAATGCCCGCGTGGCCGGCGAGGCGACGCTCGTGCCGGCGGCCGAGATCGAATACATGGACGTCTCGCCGAAGCAGGTCGTGTCGGTCGCCGCATCGCTCATTCCGTTCCTTGAGAATGACGACGCCAACCGCGCGCTCATGGGGTCGAACATGCAGCGCCAGGCCGTGCCGCTGGTGGAGACGGACGCGCCGCTCGTGGGAACGGGCATGGAATCGATCGTCGCCCGGGATTCCCGGGCCTGCGAAATCGCCAAGCGGTCCGGCGTGGTCGAGCAAGTGGACGCCACGCGCATCGTGGTGCGCGCCACCGAGGACGTCGACAGCTTCAGATCCGGCGTCGATATCTACAAGCTCGTCAAGTATCGCCGTTCCAACCAGTCCTCCTGCATCAACCAGCGCCCCATCGTGCGCGTGGGCGACAAGGTCTCGAAGGGTGACATCATCGCCGACGGGCCATCGACCGATCTCGGCGAACTGGCGCTCGGACGCAATGTGCTCGTCGCCTTCATGCCGTGGAACGGCTACAATTTCGAGGACTCCATCCTGATCTCGGAACGCATCGTGCGCGATGACGTGTTCACCTCGATCCATATCGAGGAGTTCGAGATCGCCTCGCGCGATACCAAGCTCGGGCCCGAGGAAATCACCCGCGACATCCCGAATGTCGGCGAGGAGGCCCTGCGCAATCTCGACGAGGCCGGCATTGTTGCCATCGGTGCCGAGGTCCAGGCCGGTGACATTCTCGTCGGCAAGGTGACGCCGAAGGGCGAAAGCCCGATGACGCCGGAGGAGAAACTGCTCCGCGCCATCTTCGGCGAGAAGGCGTCCGATGTGCGTGACACCTCCCTGCGCGTGCCGCCGGGCACGATCGGTACGGTGGTCGATGTCCGCGTCTTCAACCGCCACGGCGTCGACAAGGACCAGCGCACCATCCAGATCGAGC
>CAZXWB010000263.1:0-2888 GCA_964644395.1 uncultured Hyphomonadaceae bacterium
TGTTCCAGCTGCCATGCCATAGGCCTGACCGGCGAGAGCCTGCATCCCGATGCCAAGCCTTTCCGGCTGTTTTCGCGCAATTACCCGATTGAAACCCTCGCCGAGCCCCTTGCCGAAGGAATTGTCGTCGGCCATCCCGACATGCCCGCCTGGTCGTTTGAACCGGATGAAATCGACGCGCTCCTGGCCTATCTGGAAAGTGTCCAGCAGCTGCCGGGCTGAGCTGTTTCAGTCCTTCTTAAAGGCAATCGTGACCGTGCCGATCTCGATGCCGAAGCGGGTGACATAGGCGCGGTTCATCACGACATCGTCCTCCAGCAGGTACATCCAGTCATTGAATCCAACCCGCCAGGTGTCGCCGTTCACCGGAAGGTCCACCTTGTACTTCCAGTTGAAGGCATTGCCGGCTGCCTTGCCCTCGGCAATCCCCGGCACGTCATTGGCGGTGCCGCGATAGACGCCGTCGGCGAGGATCTCGATGGTCCAGACGCGCGTGTCCTCCTCGCCATCGGCATAGTAGAATTTCTCGTCGAGGGTCAGCGTATTGCCATCGAGCGTGCCGGTCATGTCCACCTTGAATTGCCGTCGAAGCTTGCCGAACCGGTCCTCGAAGACGCCATAGGCGGTGGTTTCGCCGAGGAAATATTCCTCGAGGCGAAACTCGCGCGGGGCGTCGGAAAAATCCTCGACACGGGTGGAAACGCAGGCGGTGGTCATGGCAGCGGCCGTCAATGTGGTGGCAAGGGCGATGGACTTCATGCAACGGGTTCCTTTGACAGCCCTTACGCGGCTAGGCTGCCACCGGATCAGGAGACCCCGTGCGGGACGCCACAAATGGAGGACTGACCCATGCGACACACACGCCCGTCACTTGCCGGATGTGCCGTCGGCCTCTTGCTCGCGGCCTGCCAGCCGACCCCGCCCCAGACAGCGCCTGAGACTGGGCCCGGCGGCTCCGAGCCACCGGCGGCCTCCGCCTGCCCCGTGATCGCGAGTTCCGGCTGGAACGCATGGATCGATCGTATGCCGGGCCCGAATGACAATCCGACACTGCATGTGCGCGGCACCGTGACCGTGCCCCAGGACGGTTTCACCTTCACGTGGCGCGAAGGCCCGATGGACCGGATGATGCCGCCGGGCTTGCGGCTGATCCTGGAACCCCGGCCGCCGGAGATCGGCGCGCAGGTCATCAGCGAGGAGCCGGTCGCCTATTCCGGCCCCGCCTTTCCCCGGGGCTACCGCGTCATCTACGTGATCTGCGGCGAGGACCAGCTGGCGGAAATCACCGAGATCGAGGAGGTCCAGTGAGGTTCGCGGCGCCTGCGTAACAAATCGGTAAGACTTAGCTGAACGGCGGCCAACACTGGAAATTGCAGTCGTTCAGATGGCTTTCGTTACAAGCGCTCCATCAACTCAGCAAATGGAGGGCGAAGCCATGAATTATTATGACGAACACGGTGCCAAGGAGCTTCTGAAGCGGATCAAGGCGCACTGGGCCTCGAAGGGCTATGAGGTCGAGGGCTATATCGTCGATTGCGGATTCCACGAGAAAGTCCGCGCCGCGCGCTATGAAGTGCGCACCAATCTCATCAATGGCATGCCGCCGGAACTGGCGCGCAGCGCCGCCTGAAAAGGCAAGGCCAGGACCGGAGGCGACGACTGATCAGCTCAGCGTCGCCAGGCTCGCGGCGTCATAGTCGGCAAGCTCGTCCAGCCGGCCATCCTTGACCTTGGCAACCCACTCCGGGTCCTGGAGGATCGCACGGCCAACCGCGACGAGGTCGAACTCCCCCCGGTCCAGCCGCTCGATGACATCGGAGAGGGGCCGGGTTTTCGAGGCTTCGCCGCGGAACGCGCCGATGAAGTCCGATGACAGGCCGACCGAGCCCACCGTCACCGTGGGCAGGCCTGTCAGCTTCTTCGCCCAGCCGGCGAGGTTGAGGCCGTTCTCACCGTCGATCTCGGGAAATTCGGGCTCCCAGAAACGTCGCTGGGAACAGTGCAGCAGGTCCACGCCGGCATCGACGAACACTTTGAGGAAGGCTTCGAGCGCCTGGGGTGTCTCGGCGAGGCGGGCGTCGAAATCCTGCTGTTTCCACTGGGAAAAGCGCAGCAGGATCGGCATGTCCGCGCCGACGGCCCTGCGGCACTCGCCAATGATCTCCGCGGCGAAGCTGGCCCGCGCCACGAGGTCGCCGCCATAGCGGTCCTCGCGCCGGTTCATGACGTCCCAGAAGAACTGGTCGATGAGGTAGCCATGGGCGCCGTGGATCTCGATCGCATCGAAGCCGAGCCGTTTCGCCTCGCCGGCCGCCTTCGCGAAGGCCGCGACCATGTCCTCGACCTCAGATGTGGCGGGCGATGACAGGACCGCCTTGCCCGTGTGGCTCAGCCCCGAGGGACTGTCGGATGTGGCGTCCGGGTCCGGCCCCGTGCCGGGCTTGCGCATCATGCCCACATGCCAGAGTTGCGGAGCAATCCTGCCGCCCACACCGTGGACCGAGGACACAATGTCCGACCAGCCCTCGAGCGCTTCCGTCGCGTGGAAATTGGGCACATTGGGGTCGTTTGACGCGCCCGGACGGTCGACCGTGGTGCCTTCGGTGATGATCAGCCCCACATCGGCCGCCGCCCGGCGCGCATAATAAGCTGCCACGTCCGGGCCCGGAACACCGCCCGGGCTCTTCGACCGGGTCATCGGCGCCATGACGATGCGATTGGGCAGGGCGAGCTTGCGCACGCTTAAGGGCTGAAAGAGCGGATCGACGGAAACCATGGGCTCGGTCCTCGTGAGGGAAGGTGAAGGTCCCTAGTTGCGCCGGTCCCCGCCGAGTTTCAATCCGCAGCCGGCCATGACGTTGCGGCAGTTCACCGGCCGCGCTGTTCAG
>CAZXWB010000264.1:0-2865 GCA_964644395.1 uncultured Hyphomonadaceae bacterium
AGAACCGCCACCCAGCATGATTCATTCCACTATGTACTAGAAGGCGTCTGAGTCCAAGCAAAGCTGCTCAGATCACCAGACGGAACCTTGGACTGGTACCGTTGTTTGGCCGGTCTGCGGCGCGGTCCGAGTCACGGTTGACTACCGGCTCGTCGAAGTCCACGCAGGCCTCCAGGCTCTCGGGCGCCAGGTGGGCATAGTGCCGTCGGCAGATCTCGGGTGAGTTGCCCATCAACTTGCTGATCTTGTAGAGACTCTCGCCCTTCATCGCCAGGTGCGACCCGAACGTGTGTCGGAAGTCCAGGCAGGTCCAGGGCAGTTCAGCCGACTGGTTGAGCCGCCGTAGCCTCCTGGAGAAGTTGTCTGGGTCCCACCACAGGCCGCACGGCGAGGGGAACAGCCACGGCCCTCCGGCCCAGGGCCAGTAGGTCTCCAGGATCTTCCACAGGGCCCGGCTGATGGGGACGATGCGGTTGATCCTGGTCTTCGAACACCAGTCGCGACCGCCACGTTCTTTCTCGCGAACGTGGATGATCCCATGTCGACCGCTGTCGAGATCGACATCCTCCCGGGTCAGCCAGAGCAACTCCTCGCGTCGGAGCCCGGCGTAGATGTACACGGCGACCATCGCGTGGACCTGCGGCTCCTTGGCGAGGGCATCGAGCTGCTCCGGGTCGAGCGTGACCGTCAGCGGACTGCCGACGGGCACACCAGCCATGTCTGACAGAGCGGCTTGATCGAATGTGATCAGGTCTGCCTGGGTATCGCTGCCGGCAAGGACGTCTGCGGTCACGGCCGTGTTGGTGTTGGCCGCCTCTATCGCTTTCCGTAACGTCACGAAGCCATCGGTAGCTACCACGTCCGCCCGGGAACCAACGACATAGTGCATGCCTGAGAGCATCAGCCGCGGCTCAAGCTGCTCAAAGGAGCACGGCCTCGCAGAACGCATCGCGCTGGCAGAGTGGATGGAGAAGCGGGTATTGTCTTCCCGCATGTGGAGCAGTACGGATCGGTACTGCCGTCGAAGACGGTTGATCGCTCGCGACGCTGTTGACATGTTGCATCCTCCGAGAGATGCGAAGCTTTAGTGAAGGTCGGCCGTAGCAAGGCCCGACCTCCACTGTCAGCCCAGCACAGTTGGGCCGCGTTGGAGGCCCCCAAAGAGGGGTGTTCTTGATGGCTGAAGCGTGATCCTCTAAAACAGTGGCATCATGGCAGAGTCCTATCAGAAGATCGCCGGGGAGCCCAAGCTGGCCGGGTTCTACCTGGGCTGGATCGGCCAGCGGATCGCAGCCTGCGTGCATGCGGCTGTGTTGCGGCAGGACCGGCTTGCCTGGCGGGAAGGGTGTCGCGAGTTCCAACGACTGTTTATGTTGTTGTCCGCGAGTCAGGCGAACGGAGCCGACATCTGGCCACGAACTGACCAGGACTTGTCAGAACTGCTGAACCTGCTTGTCGAAAATGGCGGATGGTGGACCAGCCCCGCGGGGTTTGAGGAGCGACAGCCCGATCAGCGAGGCCAGGAGGCCCGGGACCGGGCGATCCATGATGCGGGGCAAAAGCAGCCCTTCGTGCCACTGCTGACCCCTGAGGGAACCGGCGGCATCGCTGCCGATCAGATCATGGCCGCCCTGGGCAGGATCCTCTTTACTGCGGGGGAAGCGATTGGATGTGTGGATGCCTGTCGTCTGGGGGTATGGCTGGCGGGCCTGTGCTATCGTGTAACCGAATCGATCCCGGTCCGGACTGTTTCCGGGGTCCTCGACGATCTGGCGGCCATAGGCATGGTATCGCTGGAAGCTGAAAACGAACTCCGCAGGCAACTCGGTCTGATTGAGCTGGCCCCGGGCCGTATTCCGAGATCGATGACAGACCAAGCGCTCCCTGCGGCGGTTCCATCGGCAAGTGTTCATGGCTCCAGGAGGTCGCCCTTCAGTCTGGACATCATGGACTTCCCGCAAGAGCGTTCTGTATTGGCCGTGGTGTTCAGTCGGTTTGGGGTGGATGTGCCGCCTTCGGTGAGTGATGCCGAACTGCACGACATCGACAGCATCTGCAGCTCTGTCCGTGAGCGAGCCGCGAAGCAGGCCTTCGAGCAACTGGGCAAGAGCGATCCCTTGAGTCCCCCTGCCCCTGAAGAACTCCCTGCCACGATGCATACCGACGAGGCGATCGAGTATCTTGGCCTGAATCGACGGGGATTAGCAAGGCCGGAGATGGCCCTGCAGCGTATGGTCAAGAACGGGGCTTTGCATCCCGTGAAGGTTGGTGGCCGAAACGTCTACAAGCGGAAAGAACTCGACCGGGTCCTTCGCGAAGGGGAACCCCCAAAAAGACGACGTCGTGGCCGGCCAAGCATGTAGACGAGGCCGCTGAAGGCAGCGTTTGTCACTGCTACGGTTCACATGCACATCAGGGCGATCTGACGGAATTCTGAAGGCGGATAGAGCAGCGGTCGAGGATGCTCCCGCATAGAGCACCGGTCGATTTTCAAAGGAAATCGGGCCGCCGAAGGCCATGAACGCGAGCCCCCCTACCGCCGCCGGCCTTCGCCCTTTGCCGAGCCGGGCAAGACCTTCGGAAAACTGACCTTACGCATGGTCGGTGCCGTACAGCCCACCCCCCAAATGCCGTGCGAGACTCGACCAACATTGGGGTCGGATAGACCAGCGGTCGACTTCCCCGCTAATCTATCCATGCAACGCAAAATAAATACTTATATTGCGGCGTAACTGCGGCGGTGCCATTTTGGCATGTTAACAATGACATGTAAGTCTGTTATTGTTAATAGTATACAGATTATAGATCGTCGGTTTAGGAAACCGCCGCTCTATCCTGCTGAGCTACCGGCGCTTATGGCGTTAG
>CAZXWB010000265.1:0-2859 GCA_964644395.1 uncultured Hyphomonadaceae bacterium
CGCGTGGCGCCGCAATTCGCCTGACGGGCTGCGAATACATGTATTGACCGAAATGCCGGCCCGGGAGGGTCGGCATTTTCTTTGGTGTTTCATGTCGGCACGGCTTTCTGAACCGGTTTTTATCGGGTGCGGCAAGGTCTTCAGAAATTTTACAGAAAACATCTCTGTGCCAATGAGGCCCGGCTTAAATCCGCGCCGCTATGGTCCCTCCCATCAGCAACAAGAACTGTTTCTGAAAAGGAAGGTCGAAAACCCATGGCAGAGCAGAACGCCCGCACCCACTCCGTGCCTGGCCCGAATGGCCAGCCCATCACTATGGACGATCTTCCGCCGCCGTCCATCCAGCGCTGGGTCACCCGCCGCAAGGCCGAGGTTGTCGCAGCGGTGACGGGGGGGCTCCTGACCAAGCAGGAAGCCCTGGCGCGCTACGCCCTCTCGGAAGAAGAATTCTCCGGCTGGCAGCGCCTTTACCAGAAGCACGGCACCAAGGGCCTGCGCGCCACCCGCGCCAAGCGCTACCGCAAGCTCTGACAGGTCCGCCATCCGACGGGCTTCGACACGGTTAAACGCTGATTTACGCCGGGCGCGCTAGTCTCTCGCTCATGGGTGCTGAACGCTTTTCGATCTCCTCCGGCCCGGCACGCACCGGTGCCACGCTCGGCCTCGTCATGGCGCTGCTCGTGGGCCTGACCGCGTGGCTGATCGACCGGGCATCGACCCTCACCGCGCAGAGCCCCGGCGTGACGAGTGCGCTGGAGACACCGCTCTCGCGCCAGGCCGCCCAGCTCATCGAGCCGGTCTTCATGGCCGATGGCGCGAGCGTCTCGGCCCGCCGGACCACTGACGGCCACCTCGCCATTCTCATCGCAACGCCCGGCGCCGAAGACACGCAAAAGCTGCAACAGGCCCGCCGGCTCCTGGCCTTCGGCCTCGATTTCGACACCGCCGCCGGCGACCGGCTGAGCCTTGAGACCTTGCCCGCCGCAGAGCCCCGCCACACGCTCCTCGCCTATGGGCCGGCGGGACTTTCAGGGCTCGCGGCGCTGATCCTGTTCCTGGCCTGGCAGTCCGCTCGCCGGCCTGCCCCCGCCATGGAGGCCCCAAAGGCCCCGCCGGTGCCCAGCCCCGAGCCGGCCAATGACGTCACCGGCGAAGTGGTGGTGAAGATCCGCGAATGGATGGCGGAGCACCCGCGAACATGAGCCCTTCCCTTGCGCCTTCCCCCGCCGCTTCCGCTGAAGACGGCCTCACCCGTTCGGCCCGGCTGCTCGTCGCCCTGGGGCCCGCCGCCGAGGATGTGCTGGCGCGCTTTTCCGGCGCCGAAGCGCAGGCACTGCGCACGGAAATGGCGCGCCTGTCGGCGGCCCGCGGCGATGCCGACCGCGATGTCTGGGACCGGTTCGACGCCCTGCCGGCGGAGACTCTCGCCGCCCTGCTGGAGAGCGAGCCGCCCATGGTGCGCGCGGTGCTGGCCAGCCGGCTGAGCGAGGAAAAGGGCGCCGAACTCATCGCTGTCCTGCCCGATGAGGATGCCACCGAGCTGATCCTGCGCCTGGTCCGTCAGGGCCCGGTGCCGGCCAGCGTGGAAGAGCTTGTGAGCCGGGCGCTTGAGGCGCGCCTTGACGGCATCACGGCTGCGGCGGGCGGGCTGAAGCAGGCCGGAGCGCTGGTCTCGCGCCTGCCCGATTCCCGCGCCGAGCGCATCCTCTCAGGGATGGGCGCGCGCGATCCCGACACCGCCGAACGCCTGCGCCGTGAACGCCTGACAATGGAAGACCTTGCCCGGCTCGATGCTGAGGGTCTGCAGGTCCTGCTCGCCGAGGCGGACCGCGACATGCTGGCCACCGCGCTGAAATCGGCGCCTTCCGCGCTGACAACCGTCATCCGCGCCGGCCTCACCGAACGGGCCCGGCGCGATCTCGATACCCGCGCCGCCGCAATGCCCGGTGATCGCGGCGCCATTGAAGACGCCCAGGCCGGGCTCCTGCGCCTGGCCCACAGCCTTGTCCGCCAGGGCCGGATCACCCGGCCCGCCCCGATCCAACACCAGTAGAGTGCCTGTCATGTCCGAACAGCCGCGCCGCCGCATGGCGCCGTTTGAATTCCGCTCAGATTTCGCCCCGCCGCCGGAGACCCCGACCGAGCCCGAAGCCCTGCGCGTGACGGTGCAGGAACTGGCTTTCCTGCTCGAGGATGCTCGCCGGCAGGGCGTGGAACTGGCCGCCGAAGCCCGCGAGATCGAGGCACGCGAGGCCGTGGCCGGACTGCAGGACCGCCTGCAATCGGCCATGGACGACCTGGTCGCGCTCACCCGCTATGTCGAGGCGGCTGCCGATCGTGCCGGGGGCGATCTCTCCCGGGAGGTGGGCAAGGCGTCTTCACGGATTGTTGACGGACAGGGCGAACTGTTTCCCGGACAGGCGAAATCACTCAGATGACGGACCGTTCCATGACACCAGCCACCGCCGCCTCCTTCGACACCGCCCTGATGGACGTGCCCGTCACCGTGGAGATCGTGATGGGCGAGGTCACGTTGCCGGTGGAGACGCTGCGGCGGATGCAGCCCGAGGACGTGCTCCAGCTCGACCGCGACACCGGCGGCGGGGTGGACATCTATGTCTCGGGCCGGCTGATGGCCCGCGGCGAACTCATGGTGGTCGAGGGCGAGCTCGGCGTGACGCTGACCGAGATCGTGGACGCGCCCCTGGCGGCCTGATCGCGCGCGGAGGTCGGCTGCGTTGCGACCTCTGGCCAGGCCGCACGGACCCTTCGAGGCCCTGCTGTCGCAGGGCACCTCAGGGTGAGGTGCGCGAGTGGCGAAGTCTCCCCCAAGAGCCCCCTCATGCTGAGGCGCGAGCG
>CAZXWB010000266.1:0-2856 GCA_964644395.1 uncultured Hyphomonadaceae bacterium
AGCTGCCAGAGCCGTTCAGGGACGAGACGGCTCTTTCAAAGATAGTCTTTCGCTGAGCTGGCCAGTTCTGCCTCACCCAGAGATGGTCAAAACCGCCCGATCAGGCTGAACCGTGCGCTGAGGGGGGCGCCGACGGTGGCCTGGTGGGTGGCGTGTGCGTCGGGGAAGTAGAGCTCGTCGGTGAGGTTTTCGATGTTCACCTGCACGCGCAGGTCATCTGAGATGTCGTAATAGGCCGCCGCGTCGATCCTTGTGTAGGCCGGCAGGACGGCGGTGTTGGAATTGTTGATGAAGCTCTCGTCCTGGTAGGTCAGGCCGAGGCCGAGGCCCAGACGGTCAGTCACTTCATAGCCGTTCCAGATCGAGAACATGTTCTCCGGCAGTTCGCGCGGGCGCAGGCCCGTGGGGCCGGCGCGGTCGACCTGCTCGCCATCGAGGTAGGAATAGCCCGTGGAGACGTACCATTTGTCGGTCACCTGGCCGGTGAGCTGCACCTCGAAACCCGTAATCTCAGAATCGATCACATCCAGCGTGGCCGGATCATCATCATTGGGCTGGGGCGAGGACTGCTCGATCTCGAAGAGGGCTGCGGTGAGGCTGAGGCCGGGCTGGAAGTCCCATTTCAGTCCCGCTTCCAGATTGGTGAACTCATCGGGTGCGAGCGCGCTGCTGGTGTCATTGATGCTGGCGAACTGTTCACCCGAACGCGGCAGGAAGGTCTCTGAGTAGCTGGCATAGAGCGAGACGGTCTCCTGCGGCTTGTAGATCAGGCCGAGGCGGGGGCTGACCTCCTCGTCGGTGCGCGAACGGCGCTCGCCCACCGGCACGTCGAGGACATCGATCTCGAACCGGTCGAAGCGCAGGCCGAGCACGATATCGAGCTGCTCGGACACCTCGATCTCGTCCTGGATATAGGCGGAGAACACGCCGACATCGGCTTCGGTGTCGTCGTTCAGGTCCGCGGTAAAATCATTGCGCGTGGTCACCCCACCGGCGTTTTCGCCCACGCCGCCGCGCAGGTTCAGCGGACGCTGGATGACGAAGCGCTCGTTGTCGTCCCCGGTGGTGTCCCAGACGGCATTGAAGCGATCATTGTTGTTGACGGTGTCGATGTACTCTACGCCAGTCACGATGGTGTGGGTGAGGAAACCCGTCGTCAGTTCACCGATCAGGTCACCGGTGAGGATGAGATTCTGGCGCTCTGTTGTATCGACATAGCCGTCGAGCGTGACAATGTCCGGCGTCAGCGCCTGATCGTAGCCCGAAGCGTAGAAATTGGCATAGGACTTGTCATAATCGCCATAGAAGGCGCTGAATCGGCCTTTCAGATTGTCACTGAAGCGGTGCTGCAGGATGGCCCGGAACAGATGGGCCTGGAGCGTGGTCTCGTTGAGCTCCGGGTCGCCGAAGACGATGTCCTCGAAGGCTTCCACGGGTTCGCCATCGCTGCCGGTGGGAATGCCGCGGTCAATGAAGCGCTCATGGTCGACATACTCGTAGGAAACATCCAGCGTGGTGTCGGGGGTCAGGGCCAACCGTGCCGTCGGATTGAATCCGATCCGCTCACCGTCATAGAAATCCCGGTGGTTGTCGAGATAGGCGTACATGGCGTTGATGCGCACAGCCGCCTTGTCGCCAACGGCAAAATTGCTGTCGATCCGGGCGTCATAGGCACCAAATGTGTCGACGCCGACCTGGTAGCCGGTGAATTGCTCGCCGAGCACACCTTTCTTCGTGACCCGGTTCAGGATGCCGCCCGTGCCGCCGCGCCCGAACAGGAGCGCATTGGGCCCGCGCAGGATTTCGACCTGCTCGAGGTTATAGAGCGGACGATAGTACTGGACGTCGTCGCGCACCCCGTCGATGAAGAAATCCGCCGTGGAGCGCACGCCGCGAAACACGATGGCGTCGCGGTGGCCTTCACCCTGGGAGGTGTTCACGCCCGGCGTGTAGGCGACGATGTCGCCGAGGCTGGTAAAGCCCTGCTTCTCGATCCGGTCGGCGGTGATGATGGACAGGCTCTGGGGCACGTCGATGATCGGCGTGGGCGATTTCAGGGCGTTGACCTGGTTGGCGTAGAGAACCTGTCCCTCGACGATGATCGGCGCCTCGCGGCGGACCTCATCCTCGCCGCTGGCGGGGTCATTGGCGGCCTGGGCGAGGGCGTTGGGGGCGGCGAAGGACACGCCGAGCATGAGGCTGGCGCAGAGCAGCGGGCGGGGGCGACTGTACATGAGAATGCCTTTCAAACTTAGCTGCAGCCCGCCTAGCTTTACTGAGATTGAATTGCAAATGCGTATTGTCACGGAGTCGGTGATTGGCCTGCGACACGCCGACACCCCTTGCCAGCCCGGCCGGCTTGGGCTTCACAGGCGCCATGCACCTTGCCCCGCGCATACTCGTGACCGGCGGTGCCGGTTTCATCGGCTCGTTTCTCTGCGAACGCCTGCTGGAAACCGGCGCGGAGGTACTCTGCGTGGACAATTTCTTCACCGGCACGCGGACCAATGTCGCCCACCTGCTCGACAATCCGCGCTTCGAGCTGATGCGCCACGATGTGACCTTCCCGCTCTTCGTGGAGGTCGACGAGATCTACAACCTGGCCTGCCCGGCGAGCCCGATGCACTACCAGCACGACCCGGTCCAGACGACGAAGACCTCCGTGCACGGCGCGATCAATGCCCTCGGCCTCGCCAAGCGCGTGAAGGCAAAGATCCTCCAGGCCTCGACCTCGGAGGTCTATGGCGACCCGGAAATCCATCCCCAGACCGAGGACTACTGGGGCAATGTGAACCCGATCGGCCCGCGCTCCTGCTATGACGAAGGCAAGCGCTGCGCGGAAACCCTGTTCTTCGA
>CAZXWB010000267.1:0-2849 GCA_964644395.1 uncultured Hyphomonadaceae bacterium
GTGGTTCAGTCGGTGTCGGGGCGTTTCAGCGCGATGACATGGATGCCGCGGGGGCCGTCGCCTATGGCGGCGCGGAAGCTTGTTCCGGGCGCGGCGTCGGAGAGATCGATGGCGCGCAGGGCGACGATGTGCACGAAGATGTCGATGTCCTCGCCCGGGCGCTGCACGAAGCCGTAGCCCTTTTCCGCATTGAACCATTTCACCACGACCGGCTCGAAGTCCTCCTCGGTCAGGTCGCGCAGGTTCGGAAGCTTCGGCGGATCGATCGCGTCGATCTCAGCGACCTGCCAGCCCTGTTCGCGCTTGACGATCCGGCACTCGATCGATGCGCCTTCATCTGCCAGCGCCTGGCCAACCTTGCGCAGCACGCTGATGTGCAGCAACACGTCGCGCCGAATGTCGAGCTCGACCTCCGACTGTTCGACGATGATGAAGCCGAAACCCTTGCGCGGATCGAACCATTTCACCCGCCCGCTGACGCGGTACGCGCGCGGCTGCTCCCCGCGCCCTTTGCCGGAGTCGGTGTCCGGCCCGTCGGCCGCGCGCGTCGTTTCCTCCGCTGACGCGGTCCCGGTCACCGGCATCTCGGTGTCAGCTCCCCTTCCCATCCTGGGATGCTAGCGCAGCCGCGCGAAATCAACTAGGCTTAACGGCATAAATTCACCGTCAGATTTTGTGAAATGTTACACAAAGTGAATTGGCAGTCCCTAGGGGAATCGAACCCCTCTTTCCAGGTTGAAAACCTGGCGTCCTAACCGATAGACGAAGGGACCGCGCGGTGAGCGCGTGATATAGCCAAGCTTTTTTTTCGATGCAAGCGCCGGAAGAAAGGAAATTCAGGTCCGTTCCAGCGCATCTATCACGTCGAAGCGCACGCCCTGGCGGCCCTGCCAGTCATCGCGCTTGAGCTGGCCGGCCAGGTCGATCCGTCCGCCGCGGTAGAGCGCCTCGCCGAGGGGTTCATCGGCGCTGCGCCAGGCCAGGCAGGTCAGCTTGCCGGTCTCGTCGCGGGCGGTGAATTTCAGGTGGTTCTCACCGATCCGCCGCACGCCTTCGACGCTGACACCGGTCAGGGCGAAGACCGGTTCCGGAGCCCCGGCCCCGAAGGGACCGGCCTGGGCGATCCTCTCCAGGCGCTCAGGCGTCGCCCCGCCGGCGGTCAGGAGCCCGGCAATCTCGAGTTCGCGCGCGGCTGTCAGGTAACGACCGGCGTCCTTCATGGCCTCCAGCAGCCAGTCGCGGAAACCTGCAATGTCTTCGGGCAGCACGCTAAGCCCGCCGGCCATGGCGTGTCCGCCACCGGACTGCAGCCGGCCAGCCTTCACCGCGTCGGCGATCAGCCCGCCGAGATTGATGCCCGGCACCGAGCGGGCCGAGCCCTTGGCCAGCGGACCGATGGTCGGGCCATGGCCGATGACGATGCTCGGACGATGGAAATTGTCCTTCAGGCGTCCGGCGACGATGCCGATGATGCCGGGATGCCAGTCCTCGCCGCTGACCACCAGGGCGGGCAGGTCAGCATCGGCCTCGAGCTGGCTTTCGGCCTGGGCGCGGGCCCCGGCCAGGATGCCGGCTTCAACTTCGCGACGCGCAGCGTTCAGGCCGTGGAGCTGTTCGGCCAGGGCAATGGCTTCCTCGCGGTCATTGGTGGCCAGCAGCTTCGCCGCCAGCCAGGGATCGCCCACGCGCCCGCCGGCATTGAGACGCGGGCCGAGGATGAAGCCGGCATGGTACGTGCTGTCGGCGGTACCGATCCCGGCCACGTCGCAGAGCGCCCGCAGGCCGGGGTTTTCCCCACGCGCAAGCACCTTCAGGCCGGTGGAGACGAAGGCCCGGTTGACGCCCTCCAGCGGCGCCATGTCGCAGATCGTTCCGAGCGCGCAGAGGTCGAGCAGCCGCATCGGGTCTGGCAGCCCGCCGGGCGGGGCGAGGCCGCGATCCTTTGCGATCCGGTTCAGCGCCACGAGGAAGACGAAAACGACGCCGGCGGCCGCCAGGTGTCCGCAACCGGAATTGCAGTCGGGACGGTTCGGATTGACCAGCGCCAGCGCCGGCGGGTTGCGCCCCTGCATCAGATGGTGGTCGATGACGATGACCGGAAGGTCGATGGCCTCTGCGGTCTCCAGCGCCGAAAACGCCGCAGCCCCGCAGTCGACAGTGATGACGAGTTCGCAGCCTTCGGCCTTCAGCTGGTGGAAGGCCTCCGGCGAGGGGCCATAGCCCTCCTTCAGCCGGTCGGGCACATAGAGGCCGAGTTCGTGGCCCCAGTCCCGGAAGTATCTTGCAAGCTGCGCCGAAGAGGTGCCGCCATCGACATCGTAATCGGCGAAAACCGTGACCTTCTTCCTGGCAAGCACCGCATCGAGGACCGCCTCGGCGGCCTTTTCCATGTCGGCGAAGGCGGCCGGGTCGGGGAACAGGTCGCGCAGCTTCGGTTCGAGGAATGCCCGCGCCTCGAAGGCCGGCACGCCGCGCAGGGCGAGGAGCCGGGCGAGCAGTTCATCCCCGCCCACTTCACGCGCGATGTCGGAGACCCGGCCATCATCGACCGCCTGCAGGACCCAGCGTCGCCCCTTGAGCGACACACGGTCGGTGAATGCAGCCGATGCAGCGTCGATCATGTCATTCTAGGCCGGCTGGGGACGTTCGGACTGGACGCGGCGCACAATGCCGGTGGACGATGTCATCACCAGAGTGTCCGTGGTCACGCGGCCCTTGCGGTGACGCACGCCCTCGAGCAGGCTGCCTGCCGTCACGCCGGTGGCGCAGAACACCGTCTCGTCGGCGCAAAGCTCCGCCAGGCCGTAGACCTTGTCGAAATCCGTCACGCCGGTGCGCTCGGCGCGCGC
>CAZXWB010000268.1:0-2847 GCA_964644395.1 uncultured Hyphomonadaceae bacterium
GTGCGCTTTACGCCCACGGCCCTGCGCCGCGGCACGGGAACGGTTCAGGAGGCCTGGCTGCGCTGGAACGGGCCCCTTGGCCTGATCCAGAAGATCCGCCGCACCGCCCTTGACCACGAGATCGCCATCACGCCGAACCTGGCCTGGGTCTCGCAGGAGGCCATCCGGCTGCATGACCGCCATGCCGATTTCGGCGAGAAGGTGGAACTCGAGGCCGGCGCCGGATCGGAATTCGACGCGCTTCGGGAGTTTTCCGCCGGCATGGACCGGCGCGCCATCGACTGGAAACATTCCGCGCGCCACCGCATGCTGCTTGCCAAGGAATTCCGCACCGAGCGCAACCACACCATCGTGCTGGCCTTCGACACGGGACGGCTGATGTGCGAGCCCCTAAAGACCGGTTCGGGCACGCTGTCGCGCCTTGACCGGGCGATCCATGCCGGGCTGCTGCTCGCCCATGTCTCGCTCAAGGCCGGCGACCACGTCGCCTTTTACGGTTTCGATGCCAAGCCCCGCCTGCCCGCACGCGCCGTCTCCGGCGCCCGCGGCCTGCCACAGCTGCAGGCGGCGGCCGCGAGGCTCGATTATTCCGACCTCGAGACCAATTACACCCTCGGCCTTGCCGAGCTTGCCACCCAGCTCAATCGCCGGGCGCTCGTCATCCTGTTCACCGATTTCGTCGACACGGTCTCCGCCGAGATCATGAACGACAATCTCCACCGCCTGTCGAAGCGCCACCAGGTCCTGTTCACCACCTTTTCCGACCCCCTGCTCGGCGGCCTGACGGCGCACGCGCCCCTGGCGCCCGAGGATGTCAGCCGCGCCGTGATCAGTGCAGGACTGCTGGGCGAGCGCGAGCTGGTCTTTGCCCGGCTCGCCCGCATGGGCGTCGACGTGCTCGAAGCCGATGCCGACCAATTCGGCGCAAGGCTCGTGAACCGCTATCTCGAGATCAAGCGGAGGAACGCACTGTGACTGATGCCGCCAGCCCCGCCCCTTCGCGTCCCATGCTGCGCAGCGCGCGCTTCCGCGCCGAGCGGGAGGCGGAATGGGAGAAGCTGGAAAAGATCCTGAAACGCGCCGAGGGCGGCGGGCCGGGCAACCTCACCACGACGGAGATGATGGAACTGCCCCGGCTCTATCGCGCGGCGATCTCGTCGCTCTCGGTCGCGCGCGCCACAAGCCTCGACAAGAACCTCGAAGCCTATCTCGAAGCGCTCTGCGCACGGGCCTATTTCTTCGTCTACGGCTCGCGCACCACGCTCTGGGAGCGGCTGTCGCGCTTCTTCCTGAAGGACTGGCCGCGCGCGGTGCAGGAAAGCGGGCGGGCGATACTGTTTGCCGCGCTCTGCCTGTTCGGCGGGGCGGCGATCGCCTTCATCCTGTTCATGCAGGACCCGGAGACCTTCTGGCTGTTCCGCGCCGGGGGCTTCGACATGCGCACGCCGGAGGCCTCGACCTCCTATCTGCGCTCCACGCTTTACCACGACCCCGGAGACGTGGACATCAACACCATGCTGACGAGCTTTGCCAGCCAGCTCTTCACCCACAATGCCGGCATTGCCATCCTCGCCTTCGCGCTCGGCATCGCCTTCGGGATTCCCACCGTCGCACTGCTTGTCTTCAACGGGCTCTATATCGGGTCTTTCTATGCGCTGTTCTGGAGCCGCGGGCTCGGCGATGAGCTGACCGGCTGGCTATTTATCCATGGCGTGACGGAGCTCTGGGCCGTGGTGATGGCTGGCGCGGCCGGTTTCGTGATTGCCACAAGCGTCGCGTTCCCCGGAGATCGCACACGCCTCGACGCCGCACGCCATGCGGGTCAGAGGGCGACGACGCTGATCATGGGCGCGATCGTGATGCTGTTCATCGCCGCGCTGCTGGAAGGGTTCGGGCGGGAGACGATCAATTCGGATCTCATCCGCTATCTCGTCGCCGGCGGGACACTCATCCTCTGGTCGCTCTATTTCTACGCCCGGCGCGGGAGGCCGGGATGAGCGACTTTCGCGCCGGTCCAGCCTATTATGCCCGCCACGGCCGGCAGCGCAGCGGCCCCTTCACCCGGCAGCTGCAGACGCCGGAGGGCACGAGCCTGGCCATACGCATCGCCTCGGCGGGCGAGCGTTCAGGGGCCTTCCTGATCGACTTCATCATTCTCGTCATCACGATGTATGCCGGCTCATGGCTCTTCCGGCTCGTCTTTGCCGGCACCGGCGACGCCGAACGCATCGGCTACGCGCTGTTCCTGCTTTACATCTTCCTCGTGCGGAACTTCTACTTCATCCTGTTCGAGAGCGGACGTCGCGCCGCCACGCCGGGCAAGCGAATGCTGGGCACGCGCGTGGCCATGCGCGACGGCACAAGGCTGACGGCGAACGCTGTGCTCGCGCGCAATCTCGTGCGGGAGGTGGAGGTCTTCCTGCCGATCTATTTCATGGGCGGGCTGGTCGCCTCGGGCGCCGTCGATGGCGGCGAGACGGCTGCGGTGCTGGCAGTGCTCGGCCTCGCCTGGACCGGCGTGTTCCTGTTCTTTCCGTTGTTCAATCGGGACCGCTTGCGCCTCGGTGACCTCATCGCCGGCACCTGGGTGGTGCACAATCCGAAACCGGTGCTCGACGCCGAAATGGCCCACGAACCAGCGGGTGACCCCTTCGCCTTCACGCCGGCCGAACTCGACGCCTATGGCATTCACGAACTGCAGGTGCTCGAAGACATTCTCCGCCAGCCGCAATCGGACATCCGCGCCGCCGTCGCGGCCCGCATCCGCAAGAAGATCGGGCGCACCCGCGTCGAGGGCGAAAGTGACGAGGCCTTCCTGCGGGGCTATTACGCCGCGCTCAGGCGCCA
>CAZXWB010000269.1:0-2840 GCA_964644395.1 uncultured Hyphomonadaceae bacterium
TGTCCCCCTCCCGGGCCGACTGGGTCCTGTTTGTCCTGCTCACCATCATGTGGGGATCGGCCTTCGAGCTGATCGGACGCGGGCTGAAGGACCTGCCGCCGGAGGCCGTGGTAGCCGGGCGCCTGATCCTCGCCGCCGCGCTGCTCTACATCATCATGCGCCTGCGCGGCGAGCGACTGCCACCCCTGCGCGACCGTTATGACTGGGGCGTGTTCGTGGCCATGGGGCTTGCCGGTTCGGTGATCCCCTTCCTTGCCATCAGCCATGCCGAACAGACCGTATCGCCCAGCCTCGCCGCGCTGTTCATGGCCGCTACGCCGATCATCGTCGCCGCCGGGGCGCAAGTCTTCTTCCATGACGAGAAGCTCAGTTTCTGGAGCGCCCTCGGCATCGCCATCGGCTTCGGCGGCATGGTCTATCTCGCCGGTCCGGAGACCCTGCGCGAGCTTGTTTCCGGCGAGGTCAGCGCCCGGGCGCTGCTCCTGCTGGCGGCCACGGGTTACGCCACCGCCACGCTGATCGCGCGCGCCTTCTCGCCGCATGTCTCGCCCATCGCCTTCACCACGGGATTTGTCGGTGTGGCGGCCTTGGTCTCGCTCATTCCGCTCATTTGGGCAGACTGGACTGACACGCGCCTGCGCGCCGAAAGCCTGCTCGCCGTGGCGGGGCTCGGCATCTTTCCGAGCGCGCTGGCGCAGGTCGGCTATGTCCACCTTGTACGCCGGGCCGGGGCGAATTTCCTGGCGCTGACCAATTACACCATCCCGATCTGGGCGGGCCTGCTCGGCTGGTTCATGGGCGACCGGGTGGCGCTGTCGAGCTGGATCGCCTTCGCGGTGATTCTGGCCGGCGTCTGGCTCGCCCGCACGGGCAGCGCTAGAGCGCGAAGGCGCCTTCAATCACTGTCACCGACGGCCCCGTCAGAATGACCCGGTCTCCGGTGACCCGCGTGCCGATCCGCGCGCCACGACCCGGACAGGCCTGGAAACAGGACAATTCGCTTTTGCCGGTACGCTCGCGCCAGACCGGTGCCAGCAGGCAGTGCCAGCTGCCCGTGGCCGGGTCCTCGTCAATGCCGGAGCCTGGCGCAAAGAAGCGGCTGACAACGTCAAAACCGCCATCACCCGGCGCCATGACGCCCACATTGCCGCGTCCCCAGTCGGCTTCGGCACCAATCTTGCGGACAAGGGCGAGGTCGGGCGAAAGCCCCCGCACGGTTGCCGCGTCGCCCATGACAAGCGCGAGGAAGCTACCGGCATAGGCATTGAGCGGCCGGACGCCGAATGCCCGCTCCATTTCATCCGTCACACCGATTTCGCGAAATGGCGAGGCGGGAAAATCCATTTCGAGCCGGTTGCCATCGCCCCTGTCCACGATGAGTTCGCCCGACTTGCGGGTTTCGAAAATGATGCGCTCGCCGGAAAAACCGAGATGGTTGAACAGGACATGGGCCGCCGCCAGCGTTGCATGTCCGCACAGCGGCACCTCGACGGCCGGCGTGAACCAGCGCAGCTGCCAGCGTGCCTTGCCCGCCGGCACGATGAAGGCGGTCTCGGCGACATTGTTCTCCGCGGCAATCGCCTGGAGCGTGTCATCGGGCAGGAAATTCTCGAGCGCCATGACACAGGCCTGGTTGCCTTCGAAGGCGCGGCTGGCGAAGGCATCGACCTGGAAAAAAGCTATGGGCATGCTTGGCACCTCCTCGCCCCGGCTCTAGACGCTCCCGTGCGATCTTTCCACTGCCTGACACGTCAGAAAGGGCTGACATGAACCCCGGCCTTGCCCTCATCCTCGCCACCGTGCTCGCCGGCGCCATGATTGCCTCGCAGGGCATCATCAATGGCCGCATGTCCTCGGTCATGGGCGGGCCGCTCCAGGCGGCACTCATCTCCTTCTCGGTGGGCTGGCTGGCCCTTTTGATGGTGAACCTGGCGCTCGGCCATCGCCCCCCGCCAGCCGCCGAGATTGCCGCGGCCCCCTGGTGGGCCTGGCTCGGCGGCCTGATGGGCGCGGTTGTCGTGACACTGGCGGCCGCAGCAGTGCCGCGGATCGGCGTGGCGACCTATGTCTCCGCCTTCATCGCGGGCCAGCTGACCGCGGCGGTGCTCTACGACCATTACGGCGTGCTGGGACAGCAGGTGCGCGAGGCCACGCCGGTGCGCCTGCTCGGCGTCGCCTGCCTGGCACTCGGCGTCTACCTGATCCGGAGACCCTGACGCCGGTGGACGGGCGGCGGCGCAGGCCCTAAATCCGGAACAGCCGCCGAACAGACACCCGCGCGCCCGGAATCCCGTGCCATGAGCCACACCTATCCCCTTGCCCGCGATGCCAGCGACGCCCTTTCCGGCGAAGGTGACGGCGCCCGGACCCGGGAAGAGGCGCGCGCGCGGCTCGGCGGGCGCAAGCTGGTGGGCCTGAAGAGCGACTGGCTCACCCTGTCAACAAATGAGGCCGACGCGCAGGCCGGCCTCATCGAAAGGGGCGTGGAGCTCGGTTTCGTGCAGCGCTACGAGGATGCCAGCGGCAACACCGTGCTGGCCATCACATTCTGGGCCGTGGCCGATGGCGCCCCGGCGCCCGACCCCGCCCCGCCGGGGCCCGACACAACAAGGGCGAAACGTGATCACACCGATGATCTCTATTTCCGCTCCGGTCGCACGAAACCGCGCGCGCGAAAGCGCAAGACCGACCCGAACCAGCTCGACCTCTTCGAAACGCCGGGCGAGGACGAAACCGAAAACGCGCCGGGCTGATCGCCGCTTCAGCCGAGCAAGGAAAAAAGGCCGCCCACGTGGGGCGGCCTCTGTTCATGTCTGCCTGACGGGGGTCAGTGGCGATAG
>CAZXWB010000270.1:0-2826 GCA_964644395.1 uncultured Hyphomonadaceae bacterium
CCACATTCATCATGTGGGCCCTGATCCTGGAGCGTCTTTTCTACTTCCGTTTCGGTCACAAGGCCGTCGCTGACGAGGCACTGTCGGAGTGGCGTTCGCGCTCCGACCATTCCTCGACCTTCGCCCACTGGATCCGCGACAAGCTGATCTCTGAGGTCCGCCAGAAGGCGGAAATGAATGTGGGCCTGACCAAGGCCATGGTGGCGCTTGCGCCGCTGCTCGGCCTGCTTGGAACTGTGACCGGCATGGTCTCGGTGTTCGACATCATGGCGATCACCGACGGTGCGGATGCCAAGGCCATGTCGGCAGGCGTGTCGCGCGCCACGATTCCGACCATGGCCGGCATGGTCGCGTCGCTGTCCGGCATCCTGTTCACCTCCAATATGGACCGCACGGTGGACCGCAAGGTGCAGCGCGTGGCTGACGAGATGGAGCTTCGCTGATGCGTGGACGTGCAAGACGTGAGGCTGAAGAGGCCGAAGTGAACATAACGCCGATGCTCGACATCGTGTTCATCCTGCTGATCTTTTTCATTGTGACGGCGGTGTTTGTCCAGGAACGGGCCATCAACCTGACCCCGCCGCCGCCTTCCGATACCGACCAGCCCCAGGATCCCCAGCCGACCATCCGGATCCGGATTGACGAGGACAATCTGATTGAGGTGAACGGCCGGCGGGCCGACATCGGCACGGTGCGGGCAAACATTGAACGGCTCCGGGCGGAAAACCCCAATCGCGCCGTGCTCGTCCAGGCCCATCCCGATGCCAAGTCCGGTCTCGTGGTCCGCGTGGTGGACAAGGCGCGCAGTGCCAATGTCGCCAATGTCGGCTTCGTCCTGGACCAGGTCGAGTAAGGAGAACGGACCCATGGCAAGACGCAAGCAACGCAAGAGTTCCACGGGTGAGGATGAGGTGAATCTCACGCCCATGCTGGACGTGACCTTCATCCTTCTTATCTTCTTCATTGTCACGGCGCAGTTCATCAAGGAGCCCGGGATCGACCCGACCCGGCCCGATGTGGACAATGACGACCGGGTTTCGCCCCTGGGCATTCTGATTGGTATCGATGACTCCTCGGACATCTATATCAACAAGACTGAGGTGCCGCCGGAAGAGGTGGCCTTCCGCATCCGGGAACTGCGCGAGGACAACCCGAAGGGCGAAATCGTCATTCAGGTTGACGAGGAAGCCAGAGCTGGCACTATGGAGTCTGTGATCACATCGGTGATAGATGCCGACCCCGCCGCGATCATCAACATTTCGACGGCGCAGGACTGAGGCCAGGACAGAGGAAGGAGCATTCGGATGTTCGGTAATCCTATCATTCGCCTGGTGGTTGGAATCCCGGTCGCGGCCGCGATCGTGTTCGGCCTGTTCCTGGCGATGAACGCCTTCATCACCGTGGATCAGGTGGAGTTCGGCGAACGCAGCAACATCACGCTGGACGCCATCACGCCCCAGCGTGAACAGACGGAGATGCGCACCAACCAGCGCTCCAAGCCGAAAAAGCTTGATTCTGCGAAGAAACCGCCGCCGCCGCCGAAGCTCTCTGCAGCGAAGTCGGACATCGACCTGCCGTCGCCCGACATTCAGGGCGCCGCGCCGGAGGAGATCAAGTTCGAACGGGCACAGAATTTCGGCTTCGACGCCGTGGCCATCAACGACCGCGACGCCCAGCCGATCCGTCCACCGGTGGTGAGCTATCCGCGCCGCGCGCTGGAGCGCGGTACGGAGGGAACCTGCGAGGTCCGCTTTGACGTGGACACGCGGGGCAAGCCCTATAACATCCAGGCCGATTGCACGTCTTCGGTGTTCAAGCGTTCGGCAGAGCAGGCCGTGGCCAAGGTCGAGTTTGCCCCGAAAATCGTGAAGGGCAAGCCGGCCGAGCGCCGCAATGTGGTTTATCCACTCGTGTTCGAACTGGCCGACTGAGGCGACGGTTCGTGCCGCGTCGGGCGACCGGCTTCTCGGCGCGCTGAGTTTGATGGCTGATCAAGAAGGGCGGTTCTGCGGGGCCGCCCTTTACCGTTGGGCCGGGCAAAGTCGCCGCGCCCTGGCCCGCCCCGCCCGTTGGGCTTTACGTAGCGTCATGTTTCGGGCATCCTCTCATTCACACAGGCCCATGACCGCCAAGCGAGGGGAGTACGCCATGAACCATCCGACGAAAGCCGCTGCGTCGGCCCGACAAAACACCGGACAGGTACCCCATCGCCCCGCTCTGCGCTTCTGCCTGGTGGCGCTGCCCGCGGCGCTGGCCACGCTCGTCCTGTTCCTCGCGATGGACCGTTTCATCGGCGTGGACACGGTCGCGTTTGACGAGCGCCCGCGGGTGACGCTGCAGAGCATCACGCCGTCTGAACCGGAACCTCTGGAGGTGCGCTCAAGCCGAAACTCGCCGGAACGCGTTGAGATCCTGAATCCCCCGCCGCCCCCGGCCATGCGCCTGGACCGTGGGGAGCCGGGACGCATCGCGCCGGCCGTCTACGAGGTGACGCCGAGCGCGGAGATCAGGCTGGAGTCGGTAAGCCTAACCCCCATGGCGCCCGTCATTCCGGACCGCCCGGTCCAGCCGATTCGTGCGCCAGTGCCGGTTTATCCAAACGCGGCGCTGGAGCGTGGCCTCGAGGGGCGCTGCGAGGTGCGCTTCGATGTCGATCCGCGCGGCAAGCCCTACAATGTGACGGCCGACTGCACCGACGGCGTATTCACCCGCTCCGCAGAGGCGGCCATGCGGAAGGTCGAGTTCGTGCCGGAACTGCGCAACGGCCAGCCCATGGTGCGCCGGAACGTGGTCTATCCCCTCGATTATGTACTGGAGGATTAGGGT
>CAZXWB010000271.1:0-2815 GCA_964644395.1 uncultured Hyphomonadaceae bacterium
TTCCCTCCGCCATGTGTCCTGTCCCTCTTTTGCTGCACCGGTATCTTTCCCGATGGAACGGTTTTGTCCAATTGATCCCCAGACTGACCTCGACATGATGATCTGGCAACAGGTTTGTTGTGCGTTGCAATAAGACGTTTGCCGCAGTCGCGAAGGAACGGAGGGTTGAATGAAGGCGGGATACGGCGATTTTGTGTCGCTGAACGGCGAATGCGTCCCGGCAACGGAGGCGAGACTGCCGGTTTTCGACCGCGGCCTTCTGTTCGCCCATGCCGCCTATGAAATCACCGCGGTGATGGGCGGACGGCTCATCGATTTCGACGGCCATCTGCGGCGCCTCCTGCGCACGCTGGACGGGATCGCCATCCCCGACCCGCTCGGGCGCGACGCTTGGGAGGCGGTCCATCGCGAGGTGATGGCCGCCAATGGCCTGGAGGAAGGCCTCATCTATCTGCAGGTCACCGCCGGGGATTATGCCGGGCGCGATTTCGCCGGCCCGAAGGAGATGCGGCCCAACATCATCCTGTTCACCGAAGCACGCCGCCTGATCGCTGAAGGCGCGGAGACGGGCGTGGCGGCGATCAGTGTGGACGACACGCGCTGGGCGCGCCGCGACCTGAAGACCACCCAGCTTCTCTCCCAGGCGCTGGCCTACCGCGCCGCGCGGGAGGCGGGCTGTTTCACCGCCATCATGCATGAGGACGGCGTGGTGACCGAAGCGGCAAGCGCCAATCTCTGGATCGTCACGGAAGCCGGCGAGGTCGTCACGCGCAACCTCTCACCCGCAATCCTCGCCGGGATCACCCGCAGCGCGGTGCGGGAGCAGGCGCACCAGGCGGACCTGAAGGTGGTGGAACGGGCCTTCACGCTGGAGGAATTGCACGCCGCCACGGAGGCCTTCACCTCCTCGGCCGGCGCGCTGATCCTGCCCCTGGCGGCGCTCGATGGCCGCCCCATCGGCGATGGCACGCCCGGTCCCGTCACCCGCGGCGTCCAGGCGCGCTACTACCGCGCCATCGGGGTCGATGTCGGGCGGGTGGCACCGTGGGCGATGGGTTGAAATCAGCCCCTCTGGAGGAAAAAACGCAGCGCAGGGAACGCGCCAAACAGCACCTGGCCGGTCAGTCCCAGCAGACCGGCTGTGCTCCTCCAGTGCTCCAGAATTGTGTCCGCTCCTCCGCCTGCGGCAACCGCCAAGCCGAACTCGGCCAGGATGAGGAGGGCGAAGGCGACCAGTCCCATGGAGAGCCTTTCAGGCAGTCGACCAGAAACAGCGAACCAACCGATGATCCATCCCGCACTCAGCCAGCTGACGGTCAGGATAACAGGCAATTCGATCAGCACCGCCGCGATGTCCCCCACCGCGGGCTCAATAGCGAAAGTCCGCACAACGCCGAGACCAAACCCCGCGGCGAAAACAAGGGCGAAATACGCGGCCCCTGACCGGATCACCCGTTCAGCGACGTTCGTCGTCATCCTGTTTCGGGGCCGGCTCCACCTCCTCGAACTCCCCGTCGATCACATCGTCATCATTGGCCGGACGGCCCGGGTCCATGCCGCCAGCCCCGCCCGCCGCGCCGGGGCCCATACCGCGTGAGGCCTGCATGGCGGCCATTCGTTCCTGCATCTGCGCCATCATGCCCGACAGGTCCTCGCCCATGCTGGCCAGCATGCGCTGGGAGGCGAAACCCGAGGCGAGCGTGATCGCAAAGGGCACACCGACGAGCAGCATGTCCGTGCCGTCCATGACCCGGTCGATGCTGGTCTCCCGGAACAGCGCCGCGATCAGCACGGTGAGCACGAACAACACGCCAACGCCGATCAGGCGCTGCACGAACATGTTGAGCGCGCCGTCGAAGAAACCCGGCGGGCCGTCATCGGCTTTGGGTTGTCCCATCATCGCCGCCAGGTCGAGGCCGGGCGTCGCATTCCGGCGCAGGATCAGCGCGGCCAGAGTCATGGCGATGGCAAACAGCGGAATGATGCCGACGCTGCGATTCATCCCGCCGGCGGTGATGATCGCCGCGAGGAAGGCGATTCCGCCGAGGAATTTGAGAGCGAGGGCGTATTTCATCTGTGCCGGCATGATAATGGGAGAAATAGGCGTTTCTGCCCGTCGTCACAACAGAAACCGGACGTTCGACCAATCTCCAGCACGCTCAGTGTTGCGCTGGCGCGCGCTCCGGGACATGCTGCGTCGCAACAATGACATGAGAGGGAAAGCTGAAATGGCCGACGGCGTTGAAAAGCCTGAACGCGACCGCCCCTGGATCTTCCGCACCTATGCGGGCCATTCCACGGCGGAGAAATCCAATGAGCTCTACCGGCTGAACCTGTCGCGTGGCCAGACCGGACTGTCCATCGCCTTCGACCTGCCGACCCAGACCGCTTATGACAGCGACCACATCCTGGCGAAGGGCGAGGTTGGCAAGGTGGGCGTGCCGGTCTCCCACCTCGGCGACATGCGCACGCTTTTCGCGGAGCTGCCGCTAGAGGAGATGAACACCTCCATGACCATCAATGCACCGGCGGCCTGGCTGCTGGCGCTCTATGTTGCCCTGGCCGATGAGCGCGGCGATGACCGCAAGAAACTCCGCGGCACGACGCAGAACGACATCATCAAGGAATATCTCTCCCGGGGCACTTATGTTTTCCCGCCGGAGCCGAGCCTGCGCCTGATCACCGACATGGTGGCCTGGTGCTACAGTGAGACGCCGAAATTCAACCCGATGAATGTCTGTTCCTACCACCTGCAGGAAGCCGGCGCGACGCCGGAACAGGAACTCGCCTTTGCGCTCGCCACCGCGATTGCGGT
>CAZXWB010000272.1:0-2811 GCA_964644395.1 uncultured Hyphomonadaceae bacterium
TTCAGCGATGACAGCCCGACAACTGACGATGTTTGACGAGCCGCGAGGCCCCCAGGCGGCGACCTGGGCCGTGATCTGGGGCCGACGCCAACCCTTGGCGGCGACGGTCAAGCGCGCGATGACGACGTACTACCAGAGCGCCGGGCGCCTGCCGGCAGCGCTCCGCTGCGCGGCGTGTGAACAAGAGGACGTGCGCGCCGCCTTGCGCGAGCTGGAGCTGCACACCTTAGCCCAGCGGGTGACCGGCTGTGCGGGGATCTTGCGCGGGGAGCTGTGGCTCCCGGCGCCAGAAGATCCGGCGGGGTGGAGATAGAGACCTAAAAAACCATAGCCCGCGGGCCGCTACGCGGCGAAGCCCAGAGGGGCCAGGTATCCGAAGGATACACCCCCTCTGGACTCCCCCCTCAGAAATCAGCAAGCAGGAGCCAGAAATCAGAAGTGCAGAATTCAGGAAAGAACCAGGGAGACGACCACCCGAAACCCGAAGTTGTTGAAGAAGGTGTCGGGATTGAGCCTATAACGGGAGGCGCAGCGCGCGTACCTCCCATTGTAGAGCCAGGAACCGCCGCGAATGACTGCTCCCGGCGAAGTCCATTCCCAGACATTGCCGCTCATATCCCACGCCCCCACCGGGCTAGCGCCTTGTGGATAGGTGCAAATCGCCGTTGTTCCTATACCTTCACCCCGGCTTTTCTCCGCATTAGCTTTCCCAAAATCAAACGCATCCCCCCACGGATACTTTCGCCCGTCAGTACCTCGCGCGGCGCGCTCCCATTCCTCCTCGGTGGGAAGGCGCGCTGCCAGCTTCCCTGAAAGCTCGGAGCTTCCCGACAGGTCCGCGACCTCCACCTGCTCCGTCAGCCACGCGCAGTAAGCCGCAGCCTCATAGTGGGTCACACTGACCACCGGACAAATGGGGTTATCGAAGCGTGCATCATCCCAGTCCCCAGGTTGCTCGCGCTCCTCCTTCTCCCGCCAGGCCCATCCTTCGTCGCTCCAGAACTCCCGGCGCTGGTAGCCCCCATCTTCAATGAAGCGCGCGTATTGCGCATTGGTCACGGGGTACTTGGCGATCCAGTAGCGGTGCGCGATTTCCCGTGGCTCTTTATCATCCCCATACAAGAACGGCCCCGGCGGGACCTCGACGAAGGCGTCCAGGTCAGCGGGTCGCCAGTCCAGGTTCCCCAGGATCAGCCCCGCCTCCCGGCGCAGCAGCGGCTCGACCTCGGCGCTCTGCATCGTCGTGATCAGCGCTTCGGTCACGGCCTGGCGGCTGGACGGCGGCACACCCGTCTCTCCCGCATCCAACACGGCCTGCCCGGCCAGCACCACGGCCTCCCCCAGCGCGCCCGGCTGCTCAGCGATCAGCGCCTCGACGACCTCCCCGGCCACCTCCTCCAACTGCTGGATGATGCCCAAGTAAGGCACGGTGAGCAGCGCGACCTCGCGCCAGGCCGCGTCCCCCACGTGGACGCTGAGATAGTCCACGATGGGCCGGCAATCCCCTTGCCCGCGCCGGGCGATGGCGACCGCCGCCAGATACTCCTCGAAGGTCAGGTGGATGAAGCCGTACTCGCCGGGACCGCGCTCCAGCAGCAGGCCCGCGTGCTCGCGCACATCGGCCAGGAAGCGCCGGGCGGCGGCTGCGGGCGCTTCCACCTGCTGCTCCGCGAAGGCGGCCTCTAAGTGGCGGCGCAAGTTCTCACGCTTGACCAGGCCCACGCCGGGGTTCTCCTCGTGCATCCACAGCGCCAGCGGCGCCAACACCCGCACCGTCTGCACCACGTCGAGATCGCGGGTGGGGGCGCGGCCCAAGCCACGCGCCCGGTTCCAACTGGAAAGCAACGTCCGCACGTATTGGTCATACAGCTCCACGCGGCGCTCCGGCAGGGTCACGCCCTGGCGCTTCATCAGGGCCAGGATGGTCAGCAGGAGCGGGTTGGCCGCCAGCCGTCGTACGCCGGGATTGCGCGCGATGGCGGCGAGCAACTCCTGGCGCTCGCGCGCCGCTTCGGCCTGGGCCACGGCGCTCTCGCCCCGGGCCTGCACTTCTATGGCCCGCGTCCAGCGCGTGACGAAGTCCGTGATCTCGTCCTCGTCGAAGTCCACCAGCGTGCATTCAGCCAGGCCCGGCACGGCGGTGGGCCGCGCCTCGCGGTACCCGACGACGCGGCTGGTGAGCACGAACTTGTTGCCTTGCCGCCGGTGCAAGGCGTAGAAATCCACCACGCGCGCCACCACGGTGTGGCGCTGCGCCGGCGTCTTGACCTCGTCCAGACCATCCAGCAGGATGAGGGCGGTGCCGTTTTGGAGCGCCTCCTTTACCAAATTGGCGATGGGCAGGTCGGCGCCGATGGCGTGCAGGTAGTCGGCGATGAAGTCGTCCAAGCGCAGGGCGTCCTGCTCGGCCAGGGCGTTGGCGTAGGCCGAAAGGGGCACCAGCACCGGCAGGCGGTGGTTGAGATCGAGAGCCTCACCCTGCCCCAGGGCCAGGCTGAGCGTGAGCACCTTGACGAAGGTGGTCTTGCCCGCGCCGGGATCGCCCAGGATGATGAGGCCGTCGTGTTTCTGAAGCAATGCGAGCACCGGCTGCGCCTCGCTCAGGCGTCCGGTGAGCGCTTCCTGCTCCTCCTCGGTGAGGCGGCGCCCGGCCAGCTTGAGGCCGCGCTGCCAGGTCTCGCCTTCGGGCAGCGTGAGCCGCGCCTTGAGTGGGACGTAGAGATCGAGCAGGGGCAGGCGCAGCGGCACCCGGTCGGAGACGCCCATGCCCTTGAGGTCGAGGAAGCGGTAGCGGTCGAGCAGGTAGTGGAG